>NZ_JAUBTN010000002.1:34442-124543 GCF_036705055.1 Microcoleus sp. CZ3-B2
CCCAACAAACTGCCCCTGTCGTGCGGACAACTGTAGGTAATAACAACAGCCAAGCTGCTCAAAGCGTCGAGGCGTCCTTTTTCTTCCCTGCACCAATACCTCCTTTTGCGGGCGACGACGCCGAGTAATTGCCGACCTTGTGTCACTCAAAGCGACAAAGGGAAAAACTAAAAACTTTCCCTACCAATCAAATCTCACCTTTAATTAGGAAAGAAAAATCATGAAAAAGAGTCTCAAACCCCAACAAACTGCCCCTGTCGTGCGGACAACTGTAGGTAATAACAACAGCCAAGCTGCTCAAAGCGTCGAGGCGTCCATATTCATCCCTATACCAATTCCTCCTTTTGCGGGCGACGATGCCGAGTAATCGTTTCCATTTTCTCACTCGCCTCAAAAAAGCTCAAAAGTCTTTTTCTACTTCCTTTGGTTCACAATTTACCGCGATGAATTGACGTAAAGTCCTTGTCGTTTCTAGGTTTTTCGATACCGGATATGGGAGGAGTCTCCGAGGGGACTCAGATGACCGCTTTTGACGCCTGGTTGAGGCGAGAGTGAAAACTTTAGTCAGAGAGATGAACCCTGGCAAGCAGGTTACTACCCAGTAGCACTTTGTTGGGGTCTTCTCTTTGGTGTTGTAATTTTGACTAAAGCCTTTGTACTTTCTGGTCTACTTGGCACGGGCGACGTTTTCGGGTAATTATTTAGGAACATATAGAAATATGGATATCTTGTGAATCCTAACAATTTTATAGATAATGGTTGGCACAACAATATGGTTAATAAAAGCCAGACCTATTACAGAAATCAATCAGTATACGGTATACCTCGAAAAAGAATTTATTGCCGGAAACTTGAAAATTTTAATTTGTAGTATCAAAGGAGTTGAAGGGAAACAAAAGGTGTAACAGTAATGTCAGACTTCTATAAAAAATAATATAAATAATTAGGTTCACTAAAAATGCAACTGTTACAGACTTAACTATAACCAAATTCACTAATTTTCAAAAAATTGAAACTAACTTGAGCCTTACCATTGCACGCTAAGATTTAACATCTACTAAAATCTACAATGCCCGACCTCATAGCTATCCCCGGCCTCCCTGAACTCTGGACGCGCACTCTAGGCGACCCTCGCATCACTATTGCCGTCCTAGACGGTTCCGCCGACATGGCCCGCGCCTGCTTCCTTGGGGCCAACTTCAGCCAACTACGCCCCTACTGGCAGGAAGAATCCGAACCCATTGAGCCAGTTTATCTCGATAGATTCAGGACACTAGAAGCCCTGGTAAAAGAAGTCTCACAGCTAGAAAAAGACAACGAAACAGGGGCCCAAGACGCTAAAATTCAAGCCAAAGAAGCAGAAATAGAGGCTTTTAAAAAAACCATCCCCGAACCGATTCTCATACGCCTAGGCTCCGATTTCCACGCCACCCATGTTGCGAGTACACTTTTTGGCCAGCACGGTTCCCCCGTCCCCGGCATGGCTCCAGACTGCACCGGCATCAATATTCCGATCGACATCAGTGGCGAACGCAGCGAATTCATCTCGCCCCTCAACCTTGCGCGCGCCTTCAACTTGGCAATGAAACAAGGGGCAAATATCATCCACTGCGCCGCCTGCCACCCCACCCAAACGGGACTGGCGCACGAACTGATCGCCCGCGCCGTCAAGCAGTGCCAGGATAACGGCATTTTAGTTGTCGCACCTGCTGGTAACGATAAAGGCGAGTGTTGGTGCGTCCCCGCCCTGTTGCCTGGTGTTCTCACAGTGGGAGCGATACGAGATGACGGTCTTCCCTTCCAATTCAGCAATTGGGGGGGTAACTACAACGAGCAAGGCATCATGGCATTTGGAGAAAATATATTAGGGGCGCGGTTGGGAACTGACGAGCCAACGCGGAAAAGAGGCACGAGTTGCGCGGCTCCTATTATTACCGGCGTTTCTGCCCTGTTAATGAGCTTGCAATTGCAGCGAGGCGAAAAGCCGGATGCTGAAGCCGTCCGCGCCGCCATTTTAAACAGCGCCATCCCTTGCGATCCTGAAGAAGTAGAAGAACCAGAGCGCTGTTTGCACGGAAAACTCAACATTCCGGGTGCGGTGAGGTTGCTGACAGGGGAACCGCTAAGGGCTGTTGTCGCCTCTGGCAGCGATCGTACAGATTTTGTAGAACCTCTGGGCCAAGTCTTCTCTCTTTCCCCAATCGGGGCGACGGCGACGGAATTTTCCCGACCATTGAAGGGTGAAAACTCCTTTGCCAGCAAGCAAGAGGGGGTTTTAGCTCAGTCTCAACCCCTCCTTGCTTCCACCACTCTGGAAACCCGTCCCTCAGAAATTGCCACTATGTCGAGCACTCCTGTCACCGCCAGCCAAGCTGCCGGCACCGTCACCGCCAGCATTCCATCAAACCTAGTTTATGCCTTGGGAACCCTCGGCTACGACTTCGGCAGCGAAGCGCGGCGCGATACCTTCAAACAACTGATGCCGGCCTATGAAATTGACGGCACCGCAGTCCCCGCTAATCCCTACGATGCTCGCCAGATGGTTGATTATCTGGAACAAAACCCCTCGGAAGGGAAAGCTTTAATTTGGACGCTGAATCTGGAATTAACGCCGGTTTATGCCATTGAACCGAAAGGGCCTTTTGGGGCGGATGTGTATGAAACTCTCCAGTTAATGTTAGCCGGACAGGTGCTTGCCGAAGATAGCGAAGATTTTATTGAGCGGGTGAGTATACCCGGGAGATTGAGCGATCGCACGGTGGAGCTATTTTCTGGCCAAATAGTACCAGTAATTACTGTTCAAAATACCCGAGGAATGTATGGCTGGCGAGTCAATAGCCTGATCGCCGCAGCTTTGGAAACGGTGCGCGACTCTGACAGCGATACGAACTCCGAAGCGATCGGGCGTTCTTTAACTAGCTTCCTGCACCGCATCTATTTTGACTTGCGAAATTTAGGCCAAACAGCGCACGATCGCGCCCTCAATTTCGCTGCAACCAACGCCTTCCAAGCTGCCTCCACCTTTGCAGAAGCGGTTGCTAGGGGGATGGAACTCGACAGGATTGAAGTGGAAAAAAGCCCTTTCTGCCGTCTGGATAGCGACTGTTGGGATGTGAAATTGAAGTTTTTTGACCCAGAAAACAGCAGTCGGGCCAAGAAAGTTTTCCGGTTCACTATTGACGTGAGAGATCCCATGCCCGTTACTTTGGGTGAAGTGCGATCGTGGTCTGTGCCGAAGTAAGCTGGAGGCGTGATGTGATATCAATTCCGGCTGCACCGGAATGATAAGCGAGGACACGGCAGTGCCGGAATGATATAGAGGACACGGCACTGCCGTGTCCCTACCACGATCGATTGTAGGGACACGGCACTGCCGTGTCCTCCGTTTATATCATTCCGATGCTAACGGAATTGATATGAGGCTGCAAAAAATATCGCCTCTTGCCGCCCCTACAAACTCCCATTCCTCTAGCCTCGATCCTTCTACTACAGCCATTGTTTAGTCGATCGAATATCCCCTCCCAGATTTGTCTCTTTGTCCGCACAGGGGGTCTAGTTTTCTGCTTCTGGGGTAGTAATGGCTCATTGACATCCACCCCGACCTGAAGGTACGGGGATTCCCAAACCTCACGATTTGAATTTCTGCTTCTTCGCAACTGCCTCCACCCTAAAAGAGATTTGGTCTTATGTTCGCTCCACAGACTAACCCCGCAAGCCCTGCGGTTTTTACGTATCGAATACCAAACGGAATTCTTCGTAGTTTTGATTCTAGGGATGTTTACCATTGCCCTATCCTCTTTTCCCGGTCTACCGATTTTGCTTCGCCGCCAGCACAAGGCTGAACTTCGCTCGTATAGGCTGTTTGATCCATCGTCTCGGGTGGGTCGTTGACCAATTATATTGTAATATAAAGCCGTCCTAAAAGGACGAGGTTTCTACCCAATTTTCTGATGATTTTCCACTATGAGTCAGTTAAGCTGCTGCCCTACGGCATTTCTTTCTGATTTTAGCTCACCATCACAGATCCCAAATGGGTTATACAGCGTATTCCAGGTTTATTGAAGTAGGGACACGGCAGTGCCGTGTCCCTACGGCGACATAGATCGATAGGCGGGTGTCCTTCATAAACGTGGAATCTGCTGTATCTGAGCTGTTGCACCAATATCAATAAGGAGCTTTTTGGTGGGTGGGGGCGGGTTTATTTAACCTGTTTGCAACATGAGAAGGCTGTTGATGAACCCGCCCTTATAGCTTGCCCTCGAATGGTGCAAGATATCAGTTATATAAAACTTATGCAGAAACGGGGGTTTTTTACCAAAATATGTCGTTGCAGCCGCGGCTATAGGGTAAAAAACCTGTTTTTTTACTCCTTCTGCGTAAGTCCTGATAGAGTAGAAAACCAGTAAAAATTTCCAATTCTTACTGCAGTCTAGAAATCTCCAATCTCAAATCCCCAAATGCCGAATTCAATTAGCCAAGTTCAGCCACCGCTAGAATTCATCCCCCCAGCCTATAACCCCCTAGTAATGCTTGGCTGCCAACAAATACTCCCCTGCTGGCTGCGATTTCGGACGAATATCAGCCACATTCAAGCCGAAAACGTCGAAACCCTCGCCGAACTATTCCACCAATTTCAAAATCAGAAAGTTCGCTTCCTGCTAGCCTTCCGCCACCCCAACTCCGACGATCCCTACTGTTTGGGACAACTAATTTGGAAACTCGTACCCCAAACAGCGCGCGCCAAAGGCATTCCCCTACAATTCCCGGTACATTCCCACTTTATCTACGATCGCGGAATTCCCCTCTGGGCCGGTGCTGGAGTCGGCTGGCTGTATTCTCGCCTCGGCGGTACTCCGATCGTTCGCGGTAAAATCGATCGCGCCGGATTGCGATCGGCCCGCGATTTATTCGCCAACAGCCAATTTCCCATCGCCGCCGCCCCAGAAGGCGCTACCAACGGCCACAATGAAATAGTTAGCCCCCTCGAACCGGGAATCGCTCAAATGGGCTTCTGGTGCGTTGAAGATTTGTTCAAAGCCGGACGTACTGAGGAAAAAGTGTTAATTGTGCCGATCGGCATTCAATACCGCTATGTCAACCCGCCTTGGGAACCCCTAGAAAAACTTTTAACTCAATTAGAAATAGATTGCGGACTCCCACCCTTAGACCGCACCAACACCGCCAATTTAGAGGCAGAAAATTCCGATCCCGAAGAGGAAAATTACAAATTTCAATATCTGCGCCTGATTCGACTTGGCAGCCACTTGTTAACAGTAATGTCCGAGTTTTACAGCCGTTTTTATCATAAAAAAATACAGCCAACGACCTCTATTTTAACATCATTATCGCTACCAGATACAACTGCCAACGATTCGGGCAATGAAGTGATGGTTGCTCGACTGACAGCACTGTTAGACGTGGCTTTGCAAGTAGCAGAAGAATATTTTAACTTAAAGCCCAAAGGTAGTTTGATAGACCGCTGTCGCCGTCTGGAACAAGCAGGCTGGGACTATATCTATCGAGAAGATATCAAAGATATTGCAGCACTTTGTCCCTTAGAAAGAGGATTAGCCGATCGCCTCGCCGAAGAAGCAAGTCTGCGGATGTGGCACATGAGACTTGTCGAAAGTTTCGTCTCCGTTACCGGCAGGTACGTCCAAGAAAAACTGACTGCAGAACGTTTGGCAGAAACAACTTTACTGCTGTGGGATGTACTGACTCGCATCAAAGGCGGAAATCCTTTCGGGCGACCTTCTTTGGGCAAACAGCAGGTGCAAATGACCGTGGGCGAACCCCTCTCAGTGGGCGATCGCTGGCAGGGATATCAAAAGGGCCGCCGGTTAGCAGTTGCCGAACTCACTCAAGATTTGCAATCAGCTTTAGAAGCAATGATTAATTAGTCAGTAGTCAGTAGTCAGTAGTTAGTAGTTATTGGTTATTGGTTATTGGTTGTTGGTTATTGGTTATTGGTTATTGGTTATTGGTTGTTGGTTATTGGTTATTGGTTATTGGTTACTTGCTACGAATTCCCAATTTCCCATTCTCAATTCCTAACAACAAATAACAAATAACTAACAATTAACAAATAACCAACAACAACTAACAACTAACAAACAATAACTAACAACTAACAACTAACAACTAACAAACAATAACTAACAACTAACAACTAACAACTAACAAACAACAACTAACAACTAACAACTAACAGTCAACAGTCAGCAGCCAACAGCCAACAGCCAACAGTTAACAGTCAACAGTCATCAGTTAACTCAAGTCTGCAACTGCCAACAAGTTGTTATAGACTTGAGAAAGAGGTATAATGAACCACTAATAATCAACGAGCCATAATAAAACCAAAAAAATCACCGATGAATAACAAACCTATCGATTTGTTGACTAACTCAATCAAGGTAAAACTGCTGAATCATTTAGCGCAGGAATTGCTCACCCCACTCACTTCTGTCATCGGCATGGCGAGCGTGTTGAGCCAAGAAATTTACGGCCCGTTGACGAGCAAGCAAAAAGAATATATCGACGTGATTCAAGACAGCAGTCGGTGTTTGCGATCGCTAGTTGAAGAAATTTTGGAACTAGCAAATCTCGATGAATCGGCTTTCACCTTGAAGCGAGTCGCAGTCGATATAGAAGGTTTGTGTCAGCAAGTTGTGACAACCCTGTCGCCGGCGGCAAGTAGGCGAGAGCAAGAAATTAATTTCACCATCGGGCCCGGGCCGCGCATCTGGTTGGCAGATAAGGATAAGGTTCAGCAAATGCTGCACCACTTAATTTTTAGCATTATTCAATCGGCTGGGGCAGGCAGCGTGATTCGAGTCCACGTTTCTCGGAAAGAAGACGGTATCAACATCGGAGTTTGGGTTTTTCATCCTTGGTTGGGAGAAAGTTTGCCCCATGCTAAACTCTACTCCGACTACTTGTTGAAGGCCATAGCAGGTAGCGGTTGGCGATCGAACTCCGAAACCTCTTCCCCGGAACTCGAACCGCAACTGACGACACAGATACAGAGTGCCCAGCGGTTAACGCTGGCGTTTTCTGAGTTGGCGGCTTTGGTGGCCGAGAATGCCGCGGATACCGCACCGGTGTTAGCTGGTTACGGGGCTAGGGAACGATTGGGGCTGCTGCTTTGCTGCCAGTTGGTGGAAATTCAAGGCGGCCAACTCTCGATTCAAGGCACCCCGGAATCTGGATATCGCTACGTGCTCTGGCTCCCCTGCACTAATGCTACGGAGTTGTTGGAAGGGTGAAGTCAGTTGGCAGTTGGTAGTTGGTAGTTGGCAGTTGTTAGTTGGCAGTTGTTAGTTGGCAGTTGTTAGTTGGCAGTTGTTAATTGTTAGTTGGCAGTTGGCAGTTGGCAGGAAAACAGTTGTTAACAGTCAACAGTTAACAGTTAACAGCTAACAATTCCCTAATGACTAATGACCAATGACTAATGACCAATGACTAATGACTAATTACAAATCTAAAATAGAAATGAATTCAGTTTGGCAACAGTTAAGTCTGGCAAATTTGCCGCTCTCTCAGTGGCAAAAGGGCAGTTATTTATTGAATTGGGCGATCGGCAATGCGCGCAGTTGGCGAGAAAGTAGCTGGCTGATGCAGTGGGCGGAGCCTCTGGGTTTTGGTTTGCTGGCCTTGACGTTCAGTATGGGCCCGTTGGTGAACAATGCCTTGGTGGGGCTGTTGATGGCTGCTGGTGCAGCATTTTGGGTGCTGCTGACTGTTTCTGACGATCGCGCGATCGCCCTCACACCCATTCACTTGCTGGTACTGCTGTACTGGGGTATTGCCACCGTCGCCACCGCCATGTCGCCGGTGAAAGCCGCCGCTTTTGTCGGTTGGGGCAAGCTAACGCTGTATTTGCTGTTTTTTGCCCTCATGGCGCGGATATTGCGAGACCCCCGCCTGCGTTCCTGGTTGATTGCAGTATATTTAAATGTCGCTCTAGTAGTCAGTTTCTACGGCGTGCGGCAGTGGATCGATCAAGTGCCACCATTAGCTACTTGGAACGATCCGACATCAACTCAAGCCGATCTCACGCGAGTTTACAGCTTTTTGGGCAATCCAAATTTGCTCGGTTCCTATTTACTGCCAGCAATTGCCTTAAGCGCCGCCGCACTTTTTGTGTGGAAAGGATGGGGAACAAAACTTTTAGCCTTGACGATGCTGGTGGTGAATTGCGCGTGTTTGCGCTACACCGACAGCCGGGGTGCTTGGATCGGTTTTGTGGCTCTGCTTGTCGTGTTTTTAGTGCTGCTTTGGTACTGGTACAGCCCTTCTATGCCTCGGTTCTGGCGCACTTGGGCGCTGCCGTTAGGGTTGGGAGGTTTGGCTGGTGCGTTAATTTTGGGAGTGCTTTTGGTGGCGCCGTTGCGCGATCGAGTTTCGAGTATGTTTGTCGGCCGCGGCGACAGCAGCAACAATTTTCGGATTAATGTTTGGAATGCGGTGATTGACATGATTCGCGATCGGCCAATTCTCGGAATTGGCCCCGGAAACACTGCCTTTAATAAAGTTTATCCGCTTTATATGAAGCCGAAATTCACTGCTTTGAGCGCTTATTCCGTGCTGCTGGAAATTGCCGTAGAAACAGGCTTTATCGGTTTAATGTCTTTCCTGTGGCTGATGACTGTCACCGTCAATCAAGGTTTGTTGCAGATCAAAAAATTGCGCGACGCGCAATTTAATATCTCTAATTTAGAGGAAGCGTCCCCAAATCTCAAATCGAATCAAGGGTTTTGGTTGATTGCGGCGATCGCAACTTTAACCGGCATGATGGCCCACGGTTTTGTCGATACCGTTTGGTACAGACCAGAAGTTAATATGCTGTGGTGGTTGATGGTGGCGATCGTTGCTAGTTTTTACAGGAACTCGCAGGAGCAGCAAAATTCAGCTTTGACAGACAGCGAGTAGATAAAAATGCTGGCACAGAACATCTGTTCTTTTGCAAAAAGCATTTGTTTCTTTTAGTGCTTTCCCCGAAGCTCGCCGGTTGCAGGAGCTCTTCGAGCTTTTGATATCATCTCCGGTAAATTACCATCACAAAAACGGATCGCGCGTGCGATCCAATTTTATTGTTATCAATCGACCGGACATGATATTATATCAAATCCGGTTGTATTCCTTATGATGTTAACAGTCAACAGTCAACAGTTAACAGTCAACAGTCAACAGTCAACAGTCAACAGTTAACAGTCAACAGTCAACAGTCAACAGTCAACGCTTGAATTTACTATTCCGATGAAGAGAGGAAACGATATTACTTGATGGCTGTACGAACACAGCCACGATCGATAGTAGGGTGCGCGCTGCACGCACCCTACATAAAATTACTACATACTACATACCTGCAAATGTAAAGTGCTGGTGTCACACCCTACAAAATTTATGGAAAATAACTTTTATTCTGCGCTCTCCGAAGGCATGACGAATCTCGGACACGGATAATTTCCACCATCTCTATCTCTGCAACGCCGCCACGTTGACTGATTCGAGCTGAACGGCGTTTCGGATGATTCATTAACTGTAGATTGAACAGTTGCAGGAGTGGGCTGTGCTTTTGAGGCTTGACTGAACTGCAATACTGTGATAATTGCCAGTATGGTTGATGAAAGCAAAAATGTGCGTTTCATTTATTTGTTTTTTCCTCTTTTAATCGTTGACGTGCCATTCCTATCCATATATCCTCATCGAACTCTTGAGAATCCGCATACTTTAGACAAATTTTCCACTGCGGTAGCGCTTCCTTCGTTTTTTTCATCCCTTCTAGGACTTGCGCTTTCAGGCAATAAGTTGCTGGGCCTTCACTATCAAGCTTAATGGCTGCATCCAGATGTTGCAATGCTTCTGAATATCGAGCCTGTTTCAGCCGCGCCCATCCCAAATTTTTAAGTAAAGAATATTTAACTCGATCGTCCTCAGCTACTTTCAAACCTTGCCACAGCAAGTGAACCGCAGCAGCATAGTTTTTATTCTCAAGAATATATAACCTCGCCAAATTGCTGTAAGCAGCAGGCAGACCTAGTTTGGCAGCTTGCAGATATTTTCCTCGGGCGCATTGCAAATCTTGCACCTCTTCGCAAAGCCATCCCAAATTGTAAAGAGCCGCGCGGCTTTTGGGGTCTACAACGAGCGCCAACTCATAGGCTTGTTGAGTATCGGCCAATCGATTGGCTTTGTAGTTTTCCAAGCCTCTATTATTAAACAGTGATGCGAGTTCCGGCAACCCAAATTGCCAACCACCAAAACCTACTGTTAGGATGAGCAGGAAGGCCGCCCACTTGGACTGGTGATACTTTTTCCCTGGCTGTTTCATGACATTAAAAATATTAGCTAATGGTGTCGTTTTTGGCAAATTTTCACTGTTAGTTAAGTGATAATTTGTTTGCCGTATTTAATTGCCACCCTCATGACATCATCATCTTACGAATTGACTTAGACCTGAGCCTATTTCTCATTTCTGGTTTGCAACTCCACAGCCGAATGCTTGGGTAATGCTGCCAGTACCTAGATGTATTCGAGCATAGGTTAATTCTTCGCGGGGCTCGAACACCTATCCGGATCATTTCAGAAAAAAGCCAGAAAAAAGCCGTAAGCCCTAAGCCTGAAAGGAGAAAGAGCCTTGACTGCTACGGATGTTGTGAGTAATAATACTTAGTTGTGGGGCGATCGACAATAGACTGATTGCATATAGCCTTTCAAGCGAAAGATGAGATACTATCCTGTATAGGGCATGGGGCATGGGGCATAGGGCATACCTCACCACGCTTGAGAAGTGCTATAAATCTTCCATCGATGGGAAAACCGCAGATGTATTTCAATAACAGAAAGAGAATGAACAGCAATTCAAATCTAATGATTAATCGCTAATCACTAGACTTGAGTTGCACTCAAATCAAACACAGATAACATTGAATTATCTGCATCCGTCAGTGTTTATCTGCCTGAAATCTGCGGTTAACAAAGCGAATATTTATGTAACTCAAGTCTACTAATTACGAACAGACATAAACAATAACTCATGTAGATAGGACTCGAAAAGCCTGTTCTTTACAGGCTTTGAGAATATTCGTCCAATCACTAAAATTGCTTGATTGCGCGTTCCATATCCCGCTTGTCTTCGCGTTTCTTCAAATCTTCGCGCTTGTCATACAATTTTTTACCTTTACCCAAACCGATATCGAGTTTAACCCAGCCGCCTTTCAAATACATTTTTAACGGCACTAAAGTCAAACCTTTTTCTTCCACTTTGCCAATTAGTTTACGAATTTCCTGCTTGTGCATCAGCAATTTGCGAGTGCGTCTTGGTTCGTGATTAAAATAGTTGCTAGCACTTCTCCAAGGCGAAATATGAACGTTTATCAGCCACAGTTCGCCATTCCGAACTAAGCCGTATCCGTCCCGCAAATTCGCTTTTCCTTCCCGAATAGATTTAACTTCGGTTCCTTTTAACTCGATGCCCACCTGATATGTCTCTATAATTTCATAGAGATGCCGCGCTTGTCGGTTATCGCTAACAATTTTGTATCCCGGACTTTTTTCGCTCATTTTTACCTCCGCTGAAATTATTATAACGCTAGCTTGTCTGTAGAAAAAATAAAAGCTTGACAAAACTTAAATTTCAGGTCTAGGCATTACCAATGTTGCTGAGCTAAGATGTCACCAACGTGAATGTCAAGCGGTATCATGCAGCGCACCAATATTCCAGATTCTGGAATTCCAGATTCTGTTACTCCTTATCCTGCGGTTAATTTGGTTTGGTTAGCTCCTTCTTTACTGTCGCTCACTTGGTTTTTTGCCAATATCTCGGCAGTTAAATGGCTGTTATCCTCGTTTGTTGAGATACCGACACTGTACAAGATAGTAATTAGTTTTCTGATTGTAGCATTAGTAGTGCGATCGCTCAGTTCGGGAACTCGCCCGCCCGCATTGTCCCCCAAATTCGTTGTGAGGCGCTATCCGCTGGTATTAATGTTGGGTGCGAGCGTTTGCTCGATCGCCGCAGGGTGCATAATAGACATCAAACAAATTACCATCCTGCTATTTATCCTCGGAACCTACGGGCTGTACGGCTTAATGGTAGAGCCGAACTTTTGGCGAAAAAACCTGCCAATCGCGGGGCTGCTAGCTTGTATTTTACCATTCAACACTCAGCTCAATAACGGATTGGGTTTGCCGGCGCGAGTGCTGACAGCTCAGGTAGTAGAAAAATTGCTATCGGTTTTCCAAATCGGGGCTATTTCTTCCTACGATATCATCGTCTTAGAAAACGGCATCGCTCAAGTAGACGTACCTTGCAGCGGCATTAAAACCCTCTTAGTAGGGACACTATTTTTGCTAGCTGCTACCTGGTTAGAAAGCCGTCAATTGGGTTTTAAATGGCTCGCAGTATGCGCCGTCAACTTCATAATGTTAGTTTCGGCTAACGCTTTGCGGGTAGTCGTATTAGTATTAGTTGCCCAAGTTTTTCAACAGCCAATTTATGCCGAAATCCTGCACGTACCCCTGGGAATAGTCGGTTTAGTTAGCGCTTGTTTTGTGAGTTGGTTGATGCTGCAAAAAATACCAAAAATTTCCGCAGCCAAACAAATTAATCTTGAGTCGCAACCAGATGCAGAAATCCTCAAAAATCAGCCCTTAGCAAAATCCGGACTAATTGTGGCCGTCGCTGTATTGGCAGCAATTTCTCAATTCTATCATGTAGAAAGCGAACAAGTAGCGATCGCCCCCCTGAAATTTCCCGAACAAATCATATCCGAACCAATCCCCCTGAATCCCAGCGAACAAAAATTCTTCGGCAATTACCCAGACACCAAAACAGAAAAAAAGAGATTTATCTCCGGTAACTTGCGCGGTTCCATGCTAACCGTAGCCAGCACATCCTGGCAGACTTATCACGCACCAGAGTTGTGCTTTATCGCCAGCGGCATCCCCGTCAACCGCATAGAAAGAAAACAGCTAACTCCTGCCATCGCAGCCCGCTGGCTGTCTGTCAAAGACAACCAACTATCTGCCACCTACTGGCTACAATCTTCCGAGCAAACAACCGATAATTTCTTAGAGCGAATCCGCCGCGACATCAACCACAAAAATCATACTTGGGTGCTTGTGTCAATTCTTTTTGACAATTCCGTAAACCCCAAAAGTTCCGAAGTCCAATCTTTTGCTAAAAACGTACATAACACCGTTAATTATAGCTTAAAAACAGCAAAAAATGAAAAAAATTAAGCTGGCATTGAACATAATTTTTCAGTTAATATTTTGGCTGTGGAACCTGACGTTTTTGTCAATTGTTTATCTGGGAATTTTGCCCTACCTGGGAATCCCGTTAATCCAAGCCACAATAGACGGAATTATCCCCCTGGAATTTTCCTTAACCTTAACAGCACTAATAGCCGTACCGACAGTATTTACAACCATCGGATTCAACAAGCGTTTTAGCAACCAACCATTGCAGCTAATGCGTCTTTTTTACGGCGTAGAAGCGCCCTTATTTTTGCTCTGCTTAATCAGGTTATTTCTGCTGCGGGAACTAAATCCACCTAGCTCTCAAATTATTGGGACAATAGGATTGTGTATAGCAGGATTTTTAGTAGAAATCTTCTACGGATATTTAGGAAAAATAGAAAATATTCAAGATGTTGCAACATCTCAAGATGCTGAAAGCAAACCGCAACCTGTGAGTGGATTAATTGGCAACAAACAAATTGCCTGGATACAGTTAGGAGTTCACAGCTTAATGTTGCTAGTTGGCATTTGGGCAGCCGCATTGCTGATGTTTTACGCACTGCCTGTCGCAATTGTGATAATAGTTGGATTTTTTAGTTTTGCTTGGGTGACACCACTGATTGAATCTTTCAAGTACAGTTCATTTGAAATAATTTGGTGGCTGCCATTATCCTTAATCTTGTTTGGTTTTACCTCCAGCTTATTCGTAGTAATGCCTTCGCTTTACGGCTTTCTCTACATCCAATCTGCCCGCAAAATATTAAAGAGTTTTGCTTCGCAATACGGAAAAAATCAAGCAATCGCGGGCAGCTTGGGAGTTATGGCAGCTTGGTTGGCTATTTTCGCAGCTTTGCAGCAGCAGCCGCAAATTCAAGCAATGAAAATTCTGGAAACTCCCGCAGCTAATGAGACGGCGCGTCAAACTTTATTAGCCAAGTCTGATATGATTCGATCGGGCTTAGTTAACGCCTATTTGTCTCCTTACCGCTACCTGAGCACTGTGGGAGAAAATGACCACATTTACTCGCTGTACAAAAATACTTTAAATCTGCCTGACCAAGCAGCTAAAAGCGTACAGAACAGCTATAATATTTTAATGTCGTCGTTTTTGTATCAAGGCTCCGGTTCCGATGTCAAAAAAGCCGAAAAACTTTACGCTGGATTCTTCGATACTGAAATTCAAAAAGGTGACACAGAAGCAGTAAAACACGCGGTGCAGTCAACATCTAACCGGGAAGAAGCTAAGGCTGGTTTGTTGAATGTCAATGAGGAAAAAGTATGGTTGGATTCCCAAGAAGTTACAGTCAAAGAAAACGGCGATTGGGCTGACGTTCAAATCTACGAAGTTTACAAAAATCAAACGCCCAACTTGCAAGAAGTATTTTATTACTTTTCTCTGCCGGAAAGCGCCGCAGTTACAGGAGTTTGGCTGGGCGATACTGGGGATTTGCAAAAGCGTTTTGCTTTTACTGTGTCGCCCAGAGGTGCCGCCCAACAAGTTTACAACCAGCAGGTAGTAGAAAGGGTAGATCCGGCTTTGCTCGAACAAATTGGCCCGAAACAATATCGCTTGCGAGCTTTTCCTGTTCCGCCTAAACGAGAGTTTGCACCTACTAATGGGCCGACGGAAATGCACTTGTGGCTGACTTACAAAGTCCTGCGACAAGCCCAGGGTTGGGCGATGCCGAGTTTAGCGGAAAAACGCAATATTTTTTGGAATCAAAATACTCGCCGAGTTATCGCTGGAAAGGAGATTAAATACAAGGGTAAGGAGGCAAAAGAAACTTGGCTTCCAGCATTTTTACCCGCAGTTGCAACGCCAAAAACAATACCGTATTTAGCGAATTTACCAGGCCAAAATACTGTTTCGGCTCAGCCGCTGATTGAGATAAATTACTTTTTGCCAAACGTTAAAAAGTTGGCTTTGGTGCTGGATACTTCTCGGAGTATGGCGGCAGAAAGTCAAGAACTTAAGGAGACTTTTGATTGGTTAAAAAAGAATGTTTTAGCTACAAACAGTGTGGATTTATATGTGTCGAGTGCGGCGGGGATGCCGCCGAGGTTGGTGGAAAATCTACGCAGTTTTGATGTAGGAAAGTTGACGTTTTATGGTACTGTCCAACCTAAGGATATTCTGCAACAGTTTGCACAGTTGCGCGGCAATAGAAGTTATGATACTGTATTCTTGGTGAGCGATCGCCACAGTTACGAGTTATCGGACGATCGCAAAACCAGCGTTTCCCTAGCTGCACCTTTATGGACAGTGCATTTAGGAGGTTTGCCCCCTGGCTATGACGACGCTACTTTAAAGGTGATTCAAGATAGCGGCGGCGGAGTTTCTACCGATATCAAAGAAGCAATGCAGCGAGTGGCGACGATGGCAGCGTCGGGGAAATCTGTAGTTAATGTTGTTGATGGTTATGCTTGGAGTTATGCCAAAACTCCGAAGGTGGCAGCAGGGGATCCGAAAATAACTAATGATGAAAATGAAGGTTTTAAACCGATAGCCGCGCGGCAGTTGATAACGGCACTTAGCAAGGAGAAAACTGCTAATCAATTGACTCAATTGGATGCGATGCACTCGCTTGCTAAAACGTTTAAAGTCGTCACGCCCTATTCTTCGATGATTGTGTTGGTTAATGACGAGCAAAGAGCGCAGCTAAAGGCGGCGGAAGGTAAAAACGATCGATTTGAACGCGAGGTAGAATCGGGTAAGGAGGAGTTGACGAAACCGAGCAATCCTTTGAATGTTTCGGGGGTTCCCGAACCGGAAGAATGGCTGCTTTTGGCAGTAGGGGCGATCGGGCTTTTAGCGATTTTCCTCCGTCAGCGGCGTGCAAAAACGGTAGTTTGAAAAGCGCGCGCCTTGACTCAGAAACCGGGTTTCTTCCTCAATCGGGCGTGAGGACACCTAAATTGTCGCAGAAACCCGGTTTCTTGGCCCTAGGGATTCAGAAACCGGGTTTCTTCCTCAATCGGGCGTGAGGATGCCTAATATCAAATCCGTTAGCATCGGAATAATAAATTGGAGTCATATCAAATCCGGTAGCATCGGAATGATTCAGATATATATTCTCGGACTCTGTGTACTCTGTGTTCTAGCGCCGGTTAAATCATTCCAATGCAAGCGGAAACGATATGAATTGTCGCAGAAACCCGGTTTTGGGGCTTGGCGCTGGTGATTCAGAAAACAAGTAAATTATGACTAATCGATATTGACAAAAACGATCTCGCCCTCAATTTTTACCGGATAAGATTCCAGCGAATCCGGTGAATTCAAACACTTACCAGTATCTAACTTAAACCTAAATTTGTGAAACGGACAGGTAATGAGCCCGTTATCAACCTTCCCCATATCGATCGGATATTCTAAATGCGTGCAAGCATTGCGGTAACAAGTGATATTTGCACCTTGGCGATTCAAAATCAGCGAAATATCCTCAACTTTTACCTTCACAATATCCCGTTCGGGAATCTGATTTAGCGCTGCGATCTCTACCCACATAAAAAATTATACTTTTCTATTTACTTATCCCATATTCTACGGATGAATCTGACTCAAAATCAACCGCAACCTGTCATAATCATCCTTCAACAAAACACTCAAACTCCTGCCCGCTTCCACCAACCAAGATCGATCGCGCATTCGCAACTGATAAATCTCCCGAATCGTCGCCGCCGTCAGCGCATCCACCGGCGCATTAGTCACCCCCAGCAGCGTCCTCAAAAAATCCAACTTCACCGTAAAATCAATCACCTCATCCGGTTCGCAACAATAAACCGCCTGGTGAATTTGCGGCGGGCGCGGCGGCAAATACTGATAAATTTTACCCCTCGACGGGCCGTTACCGTTGAACTTTTCCGGTGGCACTTCAAACCCGACAATCGCCACTCTAAACTCGGTTTTGAGCATCGCAAAAATCTGCGGTTGTTCTTCCCGCAACTCTTCTAGCGACAAACCCAAGGCGCGAGCTCTGTGCACCGAGTCGATCGGGCTAGTCGTCGCGTAATAAACCACACCGTAGATTTGATTTTTTGACTCTTCATCCAGGGCCTTAACCCAACTTCCAAAAGGCGGCATCACCGGAAAACTCAAGTCCTCCGGTTCCAAACATTGAGCCATAAATTCCGAAGTTGCCGTCTCGATTACCTCAGCAATGCGATCGGGATGGCGCTCTTTTGTAGCAAATTGGGGTAAAGGTAAACGCATAATTTTAGTTATTAGTTATTAGTTATTGGTTATTAGTTACTGGTTATTAGTTATTGGTTATTAGTTATTGGTTATTGGTTGTTAGTTATTGGTTATTAATTATTGATCATTAGTCATTGGTTTTCTGTTACTTATTAACTATCTGTTTTTGAGCATTTCAATTGTCTACCAACAAACAATCTAACTGTGAGTGGGTTGGTCTCAAAGCACGTCCTGAATATACAATCTCAATGCGCGACAGCTTATTCCGTGAGTGTTCAGGTTTTGGTTAGCTTACCAATTCCCAATTCTCAATTCTCTTCAGATTAATGACTAATGACCAATGACTAATGACCAATGACTACTTCACCCGACCAGCCGTAGCATCCACAAGTTCTAACTGCGACAGCCGAAATGATATCAGCTTGTCCCAGTTGCCGCCTTCAAACAATACCGCGACTTTCCCGTCGGTAACTCGCTGGACAAGTCCTTGAAAGCCGTAGTAAATCTCGCCCTTATCTTTAACTCGAACTGCCGAACCTGGAAAAATCATAATTGTTTGAAAGTTAAGTTTGACTGTTTATAGTTTACTGTTTTTTGGCGATCGAGACTTGAGCCTAAAACCCAAGGCAGAACCTCCCTCATCTGCTTTCCCAGGAACATCCCCCGAAGGAGACTAAAAGTTAGTTCGGGAGGCGCTGGGACTCAAGAAACCGGGTTTTTGATGAATCGGCAGGCTGCAACGAAGTAAACGTCACAAAAACCCGGTTTCTCAGCACCGATGCGTCCCCGACTAACTTTGTTAGGCTAAGGCTGCTACGGAAACCTTACCAGCAATCCTACCCGCGATCGCCCGCAACTCCCTCGCCGAAGCAGAATCCGGTTGTCCCACCACGATCGGCACACCGGAATCGCCACCTTCCCGCAGCGGAATTTCCAGCGGAATGCGGCCTAACAGCGGCACTCCCAACTCCGCAGCCGTCCTTTCCCCGCCACCGGAACCGAAAATATCATATTGCTTGTCAGGCATATCCGGCGGGACAAAATAGCTCATGTTTTCCACAATTCCCAATACCGAGACTCCCAACTGCTGGAACATCTTCAACCCCTTGCGGGAATCCAACAAAGCCACCGTCTGCGGCGTCGTCACAATTACCACACCAGCCATCGGCACCGCTTGCGCCATTGTCAACTGTGCGTCTCCCGTACCCGGAGGCATATCGACAATCAGATAGTCTAAATCGCCCCAATTCACCTGATAGAGGAACTGCCGGATGATCCCGTTCAACATCGGGCCGCGCCAAATTACAGGCTGGTCTTTGTCAATTAAAAACGCCATTGACACCAATTTGACGCCGTAGTTGAAAGCCGGTTCGAGGCTTTCCCCGCTTTTTCCGTCCCTAACCATCACTTTCGCGTCTCCCAAACCCAACATATTTGGGTCATTGGGCCCGTAGATATCCGCATCTAGCAAACCCACCTTCGCGCCGGTTTGCGCCAGCGCTACAGCCACGTTTACCGCTACCGTGCTTTTGCCAACGCCCCCTTTGCCGCTGGATATTGCGATAATATTTTTGACTCCTTCTATTCCTTGGCGATCGGTCACTCCCTTCTGTTGCGGCGTTTCGGCTGTCACTTCCACCACCACTTTTTCGACTCCTGGCAACTTTTTGACCGCTTTTTGGCAATCTTCGACAATAAATTCTCGCAGCGGGCAAGCAGGCGTTGTCAGCACTAAAGTAAAACTGACTGTACCGCCGTCAATTTTAATGTTACGAATCATGTTCAATTCCACCAAACTTTTTTGCAGTTCGGGGTCTTGCACGGGTCGCAGGATCTCTAAAACTGAACTAATATCGAGTGTCTCGGGCATTGTGTTCTCCACCATAGCTCTGCAATTGGGTTAGCGAATTTTCGATCGCAATTTAAAGTATATTTTTGTTGCTATTTTTTAATGTATCTTCATTACGATCATTTGCAGACCTGCGGTGGCATAATTACAATGCCGACTGGATTGGGAAATCATCCCCCGTCTAAGACTCAAATCTGACAACAGAAATTCTTATGACAGTTTCTACCACACTTAAAACCAACTCTTCTGTGTTTTTGCCGCCCGCTGACTCTAGAGTTAGAGTCAGCCAATTTATGAAAACCCTACAAGATGAAATTTGTCAAGCCCTCGAACAGCTCGACGGTGGCAGCAAATTTAAGGAAGACTCTTGGGAACGCTCCGAAGGCGGGGGCGGACGTTCTCGCGTGATGCGCGAAGGCAATGTTTTTGAACAAGGCGGAGTTAATTTTTCCGAAGTTTGGGGCGAAAGTTTGCCGGCTTTGATTCTTGCGAAGCACCCAGAAGCGGCAGGTCACGATTTTTACGCGACTGGGACTTCGATGGTGCTGCACCCCCGCAATCCTTACTTGCCTACGGTTCACCTCAATTACCGCTATTTTGAGGCTGGGCCGATTTGGTGGTTTGGTGGCGGTGTCGATTTGACTCCTTATTACCCGTTGGCTGAGGATGCAGCTCATTTTCACAAAACTCTGAAAGCAGCTTGCGACAAACACCACTCGGACTATTACCAGACATTTAAACTCTGGTGCGACGAATATTTCTACCTGCCGCACCGCCAAGAAACTCGCGGTGTAGGCGGCCTGTTTTTTGACTACCAAAACGGTCAAGGCCCGCTTTACCGCGACCAGAATGTCAAAGGAAAAGCTGCTGAATACAGCAAGAATGCCGGAAACCCAGAACCCAGAAGCTGGGAGTCGCTGTTCGCCTTCGTACAGGACTGCGGTCGCGCATTTTTGCCGGCTTACACCCCAATTATAGAAAAGCACCGATCGAAAGAATACGGCGAGCGCGAGCGCGATTTCCAACTTTACCGCCGCGGCCGCTACGTTGAATTTAACTTGGTGTACGATCGAGGCACAACCTTTGGCTTGCAGACCAACGGACGCACCGAATCGATTCTCATGTCCCTGCCACCTTTGGTACGCTGGGAGTATTGTTTCGAGCCAGAACCCAACTCTCCAGAAGCCGAACTCTACTCGAAGTTCTTAAAACCGCAAGATTGGGCGAATTGGATGCCTCAGCAGTCACCGACCTGAGTTAAACTACTGGGAAAGTAACCACCGCGATAAATAGTAATAAATTTGAGGGAAGGGTCAGTGATTCATATTGATCAAAAAACCCACACGCTATCTGACGGTACAACAGTTATCGTCTTAGCACCGACAGGACGGTTGGACATCACGACAGCTTGGCAATTCCGCCTCAAGTTGCAAGAGTGTATTTCCAAACTCAGCCGCCATGTCGTCGTGAATCTTGGTCAGGTAAACTTTATCGATAGTTCTGGCCTGACCTCATTGGTAGCCGGTATGCGCGATGCGGATAAAGTTAAGGGAAGTTTCCGCATTTGCAATGTTCATCCAGAAGCCAAACTGGTGTTTGAAGTCACCATGATGGATTCTGTGTTTGAAATCTTTGAAACGGAAGAAGAAGCTTTAGAGGGGGTGCCGCGCGCCAGTTGAGCGCTCCCGCCGATATCGGTTGCGGCGTAAGGACAATTTAAGCTTGAGACTCGCCCAGAAAATCCGGCGGTTGAAACCGCTTCTTGTCAAACAAAACTTGTCTCCGCAGAAGAAGACCGCGCGATTGCAATCGCCAGAAAGTCAAACAAAACCTGCAGCTGTGCAGGTTAAAGACAAAGACGGTGAAAATTACGCGCTGTTCTTCTTTAGTCCACGGAGGCTGATTTTATTTGTCTAGACGCGGTTTCAACCGCCGTCTGATTTGCTCCCAAACCTATTGGCCAGTATCTCAGAAGCAAAATCTTGGCGCTTGACAAATCTCAAAGGGCCCATTAAAGCTCCCCAGATAGCCTTGCCTGTCGTGGGGCTTATTCCTTTGTCGTAGCTGAGAAATTCCTCCCCTGCTGCTTCAAATCCCAAGTCTACTTGGTAATTTTGCCCGCCGTAGGCAAAGCCGCAGTGAGTTCCCTCCGGCAGAGATGCCCGAAAACGATAGCGGTTTGAGGCTAAATTTTGCACCGCCACGGAGAGGGTGCAGCCAGGGAGGAATTCGATTTCCTCCCTGGTTAGTTTTGCTAACAAGTCGGGGTTGCTACCTGCTCCTTTGACGGCTGCAATATCCTTGAACATATAATACTGAGCTTCTATAAGTCCCGGCGCTGTCTTTGCGTGCCTCAGTTGCACGATGCGGGGGCGGTAGGGCTTGTCTAGTTCCAGAATGTTGGCTTGTTCGGCAAACAGGGCAATCCCAGGCTCGGAAAATATATCCGCAGGCAGGGGTCTTTGCCACAAACGAAGGTGGACGTACCAAGCCGGGTCTGCTAGCGCTTGTTCCCGGTTGTCAAATTCGCCCGCCATGTACTGGGCTAAAGCTATTAATTCAGGAGAAATTGTCATATTTGTTGGATTTTTCAGTATTTAGACTTGACATTCAGCATTTATTGTGATATGGGTTGCCAGTTCTGGGCGGGCAAGTCAGAAGATTAGATTGGTGAGCGATCCCAGAAGAGCTATGATTGTAAAGATACTTGGGTTTTGCCCTGGTAGTGCGACAGTTTATTTGTGGCTGCCGATCGCGCGCAAAATCTTTTAGATAAAATTTTGCCTCGCTTGAGGGCTGGTACAAATAAAAAAAAAACTGGCAATTTTTGTCAGCAAAGCCCATAGACTTTCACGACTTTACTCACGCGGCGCGCGCTGCTGCAAAATTATTTATCTATAAGACATCAGGTGAACAATAACCGTACAGTTTCAGATACTAAGCGAAGTTTCTATACGATTCACACTCGACCGATCAACTCAATTTACCGTCGGGTGGTGGAAGAGTTGATGGTAGAAATGCACTTGCTTTCGGCGAATGCCGATTTTCAATACGACCCGATTTATGCTTTGGGCGTGGTGACAGCTTTCGATCGATTCATGCTCGGGTACGTCCCTGAAGCAGACAGACTTTCGATTTTTAACGCTTTGTGTAAGTCCCTAGAAGACGATCCCGAACGCTACAAACAAGACGCTCAGCGCTTGGAAAGCATGGCGGGCAGACTTTCTGGGTCAGATTTGCTCTCGTGGCTCGATCGCTCCACCAGCTTTGAAGATACAGGAGATTTGCAAGCATCTTTAGGGGCGATCGCCAGCAACCCTCAATTTAAGTACAGTCGCTTGTTCGCGATCGGCTTGTTTTCGTTGTTAGAAAAAGCCGACCCCGAAATGGTAAAAGACCAAGAAACGCGAAACGGCGCGATCGCCAAAATCAGTGCGGCCTTGCACCTCCCTGAAGAAAAAGTTAGCAAAGATTTAGATTTGTACCGCAGCAATTTGGAAAAAATGGCCCAAGCGCGAATAGTGCTTCAAGATGTCATCCAAGCGGAACGGAAAAAACGGGAAAAGCGAGAGGCAAAAGTTACCGTCAGCCCCACGGCAGACTCTTCTGACAGCAACAATTAATCGTTGGAAAAAACAAGTCATATCAATTCCAGTCGCACTCCTGGTGATGTTAACGGTTAACTGTTAACTGTTAACTGTTAACTGTGAATTTACTATTCCGATGAAGAGAGGATTTGATATTACATTGTGTCCGCTAAATGAACCGGACGCGCGATCGATCTGGGTTGCTCAAGAACTAGAAATCCCGCTTTCTCTCAAGAGAGCGGGATTGATTTAAGCAAGATAGAGTAGTTTGTTGTACTAAGGCTGCTGCTCAAAATTAGTGGCGTTAGCTTGCAGCCAAGTGCTTAGCTGTGAAAGAACTTCGTTTCCAGAAGACTTGCCCAAAGCTGTGGGGTTTGGGGTGTCTGGCCTGTCCAAGTTGCGGGCGATCGCTGCGTTGACTTCTTTGGAAATCAAATCGTGAAGTTGTTCTTTAGCCCTAGCTCTTTGAAAATGAGCTCCCTCTTCCGTAGTAGCATACAGAGGCGGCAGCCTATTTAAAGCATAAGCCGCAATATCTCCCACATCCAGACTCAGGTCAGTCTTCTCCTCAATCTCGGCCACCCTGGCGATCGCCTCGCTGAGCACCAACTCTTCCATCACGTTGATGAACTGTTTGCGGGGCAGAACCACGACTTCCCCGGTTAACAACGAGCCCATCAGGCGATCGAGAGCCATATACTCTTCGATCGACAATTCCGAAGCCGTGTTGCAGATCCGTCCCACCTCAGCTTCCATAGAGGGCGTTAAATAGCCGTCTTGCAAAGCTTGTTCAACAATTTTTTCAATACTCATATATGCTTCCCACTCAACGGCATCATTAATAGAGTTTTGTGAAGACGCTATTGTTAGCGTCTTGAGATTCGAGTTTTGAGGATTGAGTTGAGAATTTTTAGACAAATCCTAACTCAATACTGATAACCCATAACAGTTATCTAAACACCCTAGCCACAAACTTACCCCATAATTGACGGCTTTATTCGTCAAAACCCGTAAAAATTCCTACTCAATTCCCTTTGAGATTCGAGTTTTGAGGATTGAGTTGAGAATTTTTAGACAAATCCTAACTCAATACTGATAACCCATAACAGTTATCTAAACACCCTAGCCACAAACTTACCCCATAATTGACGGCTTTATTCGTCAAAACCCGTATAAATTCCTACTCAATTCCCTGAAGCCGCCAAGGTACGGGATCGACAGACTGCCCGTGCACGTAAAGTCCCCAGTGCAGGTGAGGGCCTGTCGCAGCTCCAGTTGACCCCAAAGCACCGATTACTTGACCGGCTTTGACGAAATCGCCTTCCTTGACATCAATTCGGCTGAGGTGCATCAAAATACTTGCTACCCCTTGACCGTGGTCGATACCGACGACATTTCCGTGGATTTTAAACCCTTGGGATTCGCGTCCCACCAGAGACACCCGACCTGCTGCGGGTGCGATTATAGGGGAACCGTAAGCACCGCCGTAATCCACGCCGCGGTGGTAGTAGTCTTTAGCAAATACTCCATTATAGTATCGCTGCACGCCATAAATAGTGGTAACTTCTCCAGAGTTAGGGCGCAATAATTTGCCGTTCCAAAACTTTTCGGGTGTCACCAGTGCTTTAAATGCGTCTACGGGATCGAACTCGGCATCTGTACCTTCGGAGTCTTTACCCGGAGGTAGCCAGATGGACTGAGTGGGAAAATTTCGATCGCGCACTTGCACGTTCAACTTCTGTATCTGTCCGTCACCTGCGACTTCTAAAACGCGGGCACCGGGTTTCTCTACCGGTGTCGTCGGTAACAGAGCCCGAAAGCGGCCGTTACCCATTGGAAACGCGGGGTAGTTTTTCTGCTGTAAAGAAACTGTTGGAGTTTCCCCGCCGTTACCGTCAACCTGAATAATTACTGACAGCGTATCTCCCAGTTCGGGATTTTGTGGAGTGACAACTACCTGCAAAGCTTGCACCGGGAGGGCAAAACTCATCAAGCCGGCCACCATAGGCGCGATCGAACTAGCGTAGCACTTACGCAAAAAACCTGGTTGCTTGGAAAATCGCTGCTGTTCCCTTGAGATGCTTGATGCAGAAACAGGGTTTTTTGCCTTGACGTGCGTAACTTTTGTGGTGGTTAGCTGGTTTGCTTTCAACCCTCGCCCCTGTAAAATCCCACCTGCAACTATTTCCGCACTTAGCTTGCTGTTGCCTCGATTCACCGTCGTTCTCATTGTTAGCTTTCCTTAACTTTTATCAGCCATATATTTTTGTTGGCTATACAGCTCAAATATTATAATATAAACAGAATTCGTTTTTGACAACTCAAATAAAACTTTACTTTGGCAAGTGCGACAATCAAAACAACCAGCTAGCTATTGATTCAATTCGCCGCACGCGACCTAATTTAATTCCAACCTACATCAATCATTAAGTTTTAAATTTTAGCTAGCAATAACAGCAATATATGGCAGTAATCCTCAAAATGAGGTATTGATGGAGCACTCCTTCACTCCCTGCATTCTCCCATTTCAAATTTTCACTAGAAAATTAGAAAATCTCAACTTCTCACCTTTTTGATCTTGTCCTAAAATCTCCTACAAATCCTCACGTTGTCTGCCATACGTTTCGTAGAATAAATTCCCTGACTAACGCGCCCAAACTTGTTAAAACTAACTGAATCTATGGTAGATTTAGTTAGTTTTAACCTGTCCCGTAATCCTCGTCCTAGGCTTGAGGTAATGGCGTAATCCTAGGCAAATTAAACATAATAGAATGGGCCATTAGTAGAGATTGAACCATAGTATAAAATGTTCTGTTTCTCCTTAAGATATTAGATTTTTAAATTTTAAATTTATTCGACAGATGAATCACCAGAGCTTGAACTTGGGTCTAAAATTGCACTTTCTGCACGACGGTCGTCGGGCGATTGTATGGGTTTATGGATGAAATTAACGCGCCAAACACAGTCAACACATTAAACACTATAATATAACTTTACACTTTTTTGATAAACTTGTGCAAGAAGACTTCCGACTGATCGTTGACTTAGTTATAGTTCTCGCTGCTGCCGCAGCAGGAGGACTCTTTGCATCGCTGTTGCGACAGCCAGTAATCCTCGGATACCTCCTAGGAGGGATCGTAATTGGGCCTGCAGGTTTGGGGCTGATTAAAGAATTAATTCAGGTAGACACCCTCGCTGAATTCGGTGTTGCCTTTCTGTTGTTTGCTTTGGGAGTAGAGTTTTCCTTCGCCGAACTCCAGAAAGTTAAAGCAATTAGTCTGGGCGGGGGGGGCTTGCAAATTGTGCTGACGATCGCCTTTACAACTGCAATTTCCTTGGGCGTGGGCTGGGTAGAATCGCCGGCTCAAGGCGTGTTTTTAGGGTCGATTTTGTCGCTTTCCTCTACAGCAGTTGTACTCAAGTGCTTGATGGAACGCAACGAAAGCGGTACTTCCCACGGCCAAGTCATGCTGGGAATATTAGTAGTTCAAGACTTAGCATTGGGGCTGATGTTAGCAGTTTTGCCGGCTCTCAACGAGCCTGCAGAGGCGATCGGCATGACGGTAGCTTGGGCTCTGCTGCGGATCGGCTTATTTGCTGCTGGTGCTGTAGTTGCAGGCATTTGGATTGTCCCGCAATTGCTGCGCTATCTCGCGAAAACAGAAAGCCGCGAACTGTTTTTGCTGGGAGTTGTGGTTCTGGCTTTAGGTATTGCGCTGCTGACAGAATATTTGGGTTTCTCGATCGAGATGGGCGCATTTGTGGCGGGCTTAATGATTTCTGAGGTGGAATATGCCGACCAGACTCTAACTTACGTTGAGCCTTTGCGAGATATTTTTGCATCCTTATTTTTTGTCACCATCGGTATGTTAATCGACCCGATGTTTCTCTGGAGCCATCTAGAATTAATTCTGGGACTGGTATTTCTAGTATTTGTTGGCAAATTTTTGATAATCACGCCCCTCGTCCGACTATTTGGTTATCCGTTAAAAACAGCATTGATCGTAGGTTTGGGCTTAGCTCAAATCGGAGAATTTTCCTTTGTACTCGCTAGTTCCGGTCAAATGATGGGACTGGTTTCGCGAGAAGTTTATCTATTAATTTTAGGAACGACAGCAGTCACCTTGGTGCTGACTCCGTTTGTATTGAGAAGTGTGCCGCAATTATTGAATTGGGCGGAAAATTTCGGGCCTTTGCAGCGATATTTTGACGAAACATCTCAACCTGTGGAAATCGCGGAAAATTTGCCGGAACAAAATCATGTTGTGATTTGTGGCTACGGGCGAGTCGGCAAAAATTTAGTCAAAATACTGCAGGGCCGCAACTGTTCAATTGTGGTGATCGATGAGTCAGAAAGGAGAATTCAAGATTGCAGAGTGCTAGGAATTCCCTACATTTACGGGAATGCTGCTAGCTTGCACGTTTTGGAATCTGCCGGGATCGAACGGGCTGCTTCAATGGCGATCGCCCTTCCCGATCCCATGAGCACTCGCTTGTGTCTGAAGCGGGCTTTAGAATTAGTTCCCGATTTGGATATTGTCGTGCAGGCCAACCAAGATAAAGACATCGAACTGCTTTATCAACTAGGTGCGTGGGAAGTTGTGCAGCCAGAGTTTGAGGCTAGTTTAGAACTGTCGGCCCACTTGCTCGGCGGCATAGGTGTCTCGCCAATGGCCATCGGGCGGGAAGTCCAGCAAATTCGCAGCAGCCGCTATCTGGAATTGCGGCCGGCGCGCGAACCTTTGGCGATTTCGCGGGATTTGAAGGTGGCGGTTCGAGATATGAACAGCGAGTGGTACAACTTGCCACAGGGCTCTCCGATCGCCGGCATGACTCTGGAAGAAACTAATTTGCGGCAGTTGACAGGGGTCAGCGTGATGGCGATCGTCCGCAAAGATGGCGAGGAAATTGATTATCCCAACGGAAAGACAGCTTTGCAGTTGGGCGATCGAGTTTTTGTCGTGGGAGAACCGGAAGAACTCATCAGTTTTGAATTGCTGGCGAAGGGGGAAGTTTCTGTGCCGCATGGCGACAGTTCTTGTCAGTGGCTGAGGCTGCCACCAAAAAGCCCTTGGGCTGGCAAAAAACTGTCAGAGGTAGATGTACTCGCCCAGTACGGCGTGCAAGTGCGGGCGATCCGCCGGGAAGGGAAATTTACTCGCTGGCCGGATGGAACTAGCAGTTTGCTAGAGGGCGATCGTTTGCTGCTGTGCGGCGGCTTCTACGAGCTCGGCTTGATGCAGCGGACGGCCTCGCCCCCGGTTCCGCAACCTGCCTTAAAGCTGCCTTTTGTCACGGCTCAAGTCAGCGAAAAGCTGTTTAGCGATTAGTCATTTTGAAGTCATTAGTCATTAGTCATTAGTCATTGGTCATTAGTCAGAGGTTCGAGGGAAGAAGAAAGAGGTTCGAGGGAAGATTTTTCCCTCTCCCACTCTCCCCATCTCCCCATCTCCCACTCTCCCCCTCTCCCCCTCTCCCCCCTCTTCCCCCTCTCCTCAACGGTTAGGTTTGATATAGGCAATTGCTGGTCGCGAGATCAGAATTTGTGTTTCTGAGGCATCTACGAGGCAAAGGCAGCTATGATCCTGCCAAAAAATTCTGCCGACTAGCAAGTCGCCGGTCGTGAGTTTGATTTCTACCTGTTCTTTGTCTTTGATGTAGCTTTGTATTAGGCGAATGCTGGGCAATCCGGTCTCAAATTCAGACATACTGGGAAATGGGTAAGTTAGTCATTAGTCATCAGTCATCAGTCATCAGTCATTAGTCATCAGTCATTAGATGTGTCCCCAAAAATATTCAAGAACGGGCGGGATGCCTGTTTCACAGGAATTATGGGGGAACTCTATTAATGGCCAACGGCAGACTCAGGACTAGGAAGATACGGGATGCCCAGTACCAATGACTAATGACTAATGACTAATGACTTTAGAAGTCTATCAACTAATCAGTTTTAACCAAAAGAGGTTTGTTTTTTATGCCGATCGAGTTTGCGAAGTATCACGGACTGGGCAATGATTTTATTCTGATTGACAACCGCCACTCCCCGGAACCGGTGATAACACCAGAACAAGCTGTCGAAATGTGCGATCGACATTTTGGCATTGGGGCAGACGGCGTGATTTTTGCTCTTCCGGGTCAAAACGGCACTGACTATACGATGCGGATTTTTAATTCCGACGGTTCGGAACCGGAAATGTGCGGCAACGGAATTCGCTGTTTGGCTAAGTTTATCGCCGATTTGGAAGGCGAGAAGGCGAAAACTCAGTACCGCATCCACACTCTGGCGGGTGTGATTAGCCCCCAATTGCGATCGGACGGTCAAGTTAAGGTGGATATGGGAGTTCCCCGGCTGCTGGCTGCGGAAATTCCGACAACTTTGGCCGCACCGGATGCTAAAGCTATTGATATGCCGATCGAGGTAGCGGGTAAATCTTGGTCTGTTACCTGTGTCAGCATGGGCAATCCTCACTGCATTACTTTTGTAGACGATGTTTCGGCTGTTGCTTTAGAAACTGTCGGGCCTGTGTTCGAGCACCACCCAGCCTTCGGGCAGCGCACAAATACTGAATTCATTCAAGTAATACGATCGGACTACGTAAAAATGCGGGTGTGGGAAAGAGGCGCAGGTGCTACTCTAGCTTGTGGGACTGGTGCTTGTGCTGCTGTGGTAGCTGGAGTGTTGGTCGCTAAGTGCGATCGGACAACTGCTGTTGAACTCCCCGGCGGCGTTTTGGAAATCGAATGGGCCGAAGTTTCTGGGCGGATTTACATGACCGGGCCGGCACAGCGAGTATTTACTGGTTGTATTAGTCTTTAGTCATTGGTCATTAGTCATTAGTCATTAGTCATTAGTCATTGGTCATCAGTCATTGGTCATTAGTCATTAGTCATCTATGGGTGGTTTAAGGCAGTTTTTTGTATGATTGACAAAAAAATCAAATTGGATAATTCAAAATTTTTCTTGAATTCTGACTAAGGTCTTCCCCGTTGAGAACTAATTGGCTGCGGACTAATGACTGCTGACTAATGACTAATGACTAAAATCTAAAATCTAAAATCTAAAATTTACTAGGTGGATGTGCATGGCTGGAGGTATTTATCTGATTCAGGACGACGACAGGCTGGTAGAAATGATGGAACAGCCCTACGACTCGGAAGACCAGTTACAAGATTTGCTAGTAACTTATCCGAATTTGATCGCGGGAGACCAAATCGATCGGGCGACGGCGCGCAGGTGGCTGTTAATTTCGCGGGAAGCAGCAGCGCCCACCGATGAGGAAACAGCCGTCCAGTGGTCGCTGGATCATTTATTTCTCGACCAAAATGCAGTTCCTACTTTGGTGGATGTCAGGCGAACTCCTAATGCCGAACTGCGGCAAAAAGTTTTGGGTCAGTCGATCGACTATGCTGCTAATGCGGTAGTTCACTGGCCAGTCGATTCAATTATTGCTCTGTTTGAAGCGAATTGTCGCGATCGGGGCCGCGATCCAGAACAGATTTTTGAAGAGTTTCTGGGCGCGGATGCTAATGAAGATAGGTTTTGGCAGAAGGTTAAAACTAATTTGCAAGCGGGTAAAATTCGCTTAGTGTTTGTCGCTGACGAGATTTCCGCTGAAATGCGCCGAGTTGTGGAATTTCTTAACGAACAAATGGACCCGGTTGAAGTTTTTGCACTGGAAATTAAGCAGTATGTAAGTGAAGACGGTTTGAAAACATTGGTTCCCAGAGTCATCGGCCAGACAGCGGAAGCACAGCAGAAAAAATCCAGCGCAACGCGCGAAAGAAGGCGCTGGGATGAATCGTCATTTTTTGCGGAAATCAAAGTTAGACGGGGCGCGGATGAGGCGCAAATGGCAAAAGCAATTTACCTTTGGGCGAAAAGTCAAGAACCCGAAGTTCAGATCCAGTGGGGAACGGGGGATGCCTACGGCGGTTTCGCCGCTCAATTGCCTCAAAGGGGAAGAAAACCCTATCAGTTATTCACTGTAGATATTGCTGGCAGAATGGAGATTTCTGCTGATAATTACGGTTCCCAGCCGCCGTTTAATGCGGAACAGAATTGGCTGGAATTGAGAAGTAAACTGAGTTCGATCGGTCTGTCGTTGCCTATAGAACCAGGTGAGAGAAGGTCGCCGAGTCTGGCTTTGTTTACTTTGCAAGATGAATCTGCACTGAAGCAAGTTATGGAAACTTTTGATTGGGTGATTGAGCAAATTAAAAGGTTATAGTCAGTAGTCATTAGTCATTAGTCATTAGTCATTAGTCAGCAGTCAGCAGTCAGTAGTCAGCAGTCAGCAGTCAGCAGTCATTAGTCATTAGTCATTAGTCATTAGTCCTTGGTAGTTAATAATTGGTTACGATCGACAACAAATAACAAATAACCAATAACAACTAACAACCTACAAATCACCAATAACAACTAACTAATGACCACTAACTAATGACTAATGACTACTGACTAATAGCGAATATTAGCTTGTTTCAAGCGCCGCAATGCTTCTCCCAGCCGATCGCAATCTGCAATTAAACTAATTCTCACATATCCTTCGCCGCCCGGCCCAAAAGCATTGCCAGGAGTCACGACAACACCGGTTTGCTGCAAAACATTCAAAGCAAAATCCGTAGAACTCATCCCCGGAGTACAGGGAACCCAAAGATACATTGCAGCCAGAGGTTTAGGAATATTCCACCCTAATTCTGCCAGTCCTGCAACCATGAAATCGCGGCGAGTGCGGTAGCGTTCCTGCACTTCGTGCAAGTAACTATCTGGCAATTGCAGCGCTGTTTCTGCTGCGGTTTGCAATGCGGAAAATATACCGTAATCTAGGTTAGTTTTTAAGGTTCGCAAACCTTGAATTATCTTGCTATTTCCTACTACAAAACCGACGCGCCAGCCGGCCATATTGTAAGTTTTGGACATGGTGTGAAATTCGACACCGATTTCTTTACCGCCGGGAATTTCTAATAAACTTGTCGGTTGATAGCCGTCAAAGGCTAATTCCGCATAACACAAGTCGTGAACCAGCAAGATTTGATGTTTGTGCGCGAAAGCAACAATATCTTTATAAAATTCGCGGGGTGCTGTTGCTCCCGTCGGATTACTGGGATAATTGAAATAGAGGATTTTGGCTTGTTCGGCTACGCTGTCGGGAATGTCGGCTAAGTCAATTACCCAGTCATTTTCTGGTTTGAGAATGATATTGTGAACTTTTGCGCCGGCAATAATCGGGCCGCGAAATAATACGGGATAAGCAGGACTTGGTACTAATATTAAGTCGCCGGGATTGATATAGGCGATCGCAAAATGTGCTAAACCTTCTTTGGAACCCAACAAAGGCAATGCTTCGCTTTCTGGATCGAGTTCAACATTGTAGCGACGGCTGTACCATTTAGTAATTGTGCGGCGGAAATTGGCAGTTCCTTCAAAGGGTGGATAGCCGTGATTTGCAGGATTTTGGATGGCTGCGACAGCGGCTTCTACTACTGGTTGAGGAGTGGCACCGTCGGGGTTTCCCATTCCTAAGTCTATTAAATCGAGTCCTTGTTCGCGGGCGCGGGCTTTGAGTTCGTCGAGACGGGCAAATACGTAGGGCGGTAGTTTTTGCAACCTGTCAGCAGGGGTAATCCAATCCAAGGTCATTTATTTTTTGTCAGTTGTCAGTTTTCCTGGTTTGTAGTAAGGACTTTCGTCCTTGCTAGCACAGCCTTTTCAGGACTTTAGTCCTTACTACAAACTGTTTTAATTCTTAATCTTTAATTCTCCCACAGGTGCGGTGGTAGAAACCATCGCTGCCATTAATTGTTGGGGAACAACTTTAAAAGGCAGTCGGTGGATGTCGGAATTAGGATTGCAGGCTATGTCGGCGGCGCGCTGCAATTCTGCTATGGTAATGTCTCCGAGTCCTAGGTTATCTAAAGTTTGGGGCAATCCAATCTCGGCGTAGAATTTTAGCAGTTGCTGTCTGGCGCTAGCGGCAAGTTGATTGTTTTGCAGCATTTCTTCTAGTCGCAGTTGCACTAAGATGCCGTAGGCGACTTTTTCTCCGTGCAATGTGCCGTGACTTGCTAATAGATGAGTTAGGCCGTTGTGGACGGCGTGGGCGGCGACGGTGCGACATTGGGCTCCGCCGATGCCGCCAATTACTCCTGCTAGCAATACGGCTGCGTCTGTGACTTCTTGCCAGGTTTCGCTACCGGGTTCTTTGAGGGCGGCTGCTGATTTTTGGAATAATATATCGCGCAGTATTCTAGCTTGTTGGACGGCCGAAATTATCAAGGTTTGTTCGGAGTGTCCGCTGCTGACTGATGCTTCGTACCATTTGGCGATCGCATCTCCAATTCCTGCTACTAATGTCCGCTGTGGTGCGGTTTGAATTAAGCCGTAGTCGAGGATTAATAAGTCAGGACATCTGGCTAATGTGACATCGTATTGGAATGCACCTTGTTCGGAATAAATGTTAGAAAGGGCTGTCCAAGCGGCACAGGTGGCTGCTGATGTGGGTATGGTGACGATCGGGATTTTGCACTGATGGGCGACGAGTTTGGCTGCGTCTAAGGCTTTGCCGCCGCCGACACCGATGATGAAGTCGGCTTGATGGGTTTGGGCTGCTGCGCGGAGGGTTTCGAGGCCCCTTTCGCTGCAATCGTTGCCGTATTGTGTTTCGGCGGATTGTAACTGCTGCTGTTCGAGGATTGGTTGCAGGTAGGGTTGGGCGGCGGCGAGGGAGTTGCTGCCGCCGACGATTAGCGGCCGCTTTCCGAAACGGGCGATCGCATCTCCGGCTTGTGCGATCGCCGATCGACCCCGCAATACACAGGCGGGAGCAATTGTCAAGGAATAAATTGCTGGTGCGGTGGCGGTTTTAGTGCTTTGGGTTTGAGTCATCGAACCACTGGATAAGTGACGAGAAGGTTGACGCTTTGCAGGATTGCTGGATTTTCTAGGATAACTCTAACTCATGTTGGGCGACATGGTAAGTTTTGTAAAGTTTTTATTAACTATTGTGGTTGGGGTGGGCTGGGGGAGTTGGAGGGGAGTTGGGGAGTTGAGGGCGATCGAATTATCATTAAAATTGAGGCTTAACGTACAACTCCCAGACTTGTTTCACTGCTGCTGCATCTGCTTGAGAAATTTGCCCGATTTTCGCTAGCAACAAAGACTTTTCCAAACAATCTAATCTAGACAAACGCACTGTTGAAGCAACGCGCAAACCGCTGACAGACCAATCATTAAGAAATACATCAGTTTGGCTGCGGGGTTTGGCAGAGGTGACGACTGCTGCTACCACATCCTCGCCATCCAACCACAGCAAAAGTATGGGGCGTTTTTTAGAGTCTGCGCCGTTTGTAAAAGGAATATTTGCCACCCAAAAATCACCAGGTTCAATAGTCGTCATAAAGTCCTTCGTCTTCGGGTGCGTAGCCTTTCAAAAAAGCGTCGTGACTGCGAGTAATAGCTGAATCAATTAAATATTCTTCGCTGTTGACTGCAAAAAACTCTGTTAATTGGGCAGCGGTTAAATCTTGTTGGGTTGTTATCTCTACAAACGGTTCTAGTATAGGAGGGGATTCTACTAATACCCTTAAACAATCAATAAATGAGCGCTTGGAATGCGGTAGTTCTGTTTGCGAAATATTAGATTCAGAACTTTCATTCGGTGGCTGTTTTACTTTTTGTGCTTGGTGTACGAGAAATTGCACAAAGTCAAGAACTTCCTGTCGCCTTTCTGTCGGAAGCAGTCGCAAATTTTCTAACAATGTTTTTTCGAGCTTTCCGAGTCTCAAAAAAATCACTGGATATGTGAAAGTTTTTGCTGGTTGGTTCATGGGAGTTTTACACTAACAGTAAAATTAATGTACTTATATGATTATAGCTGACTTGCTCGCTCTGCGGGCGATCGCCCTTACCAATCAATGTCTTTGATTTCAACAGCGATTTTATGCCATTCTTTTTCGGCATTGAAAAACTTTTCTGCTCCTAAGTCGGCTTTCAAAAGAGTCTGCTCTAGCACTAAGACTAAAGGATCGTCCGTAATTGTCCATCCGTCTTTTTCAAGGGTGCGACGCAGGGAGAAATGTAAATTATCACGTCTAGACATTAGATATTCCAGAATTTAGGTTAGGAAAGATAAACACGAATCTCTTGAACTCCCATGTCTTGTGATGTCGCTGATGATGCAAATAAATAGTCTAGTCTGTAATAAAGATAACTTTTTTAAGTGCGACGAGTAAGATGCTTGAGTCGGATGGTGCGCCGAACTCGATTAAGAAAAGGAGATTCCGACGGGGGTAAAAAGGGGTTGACATACCTGAGTAATCTGCGGTATTCTTCTATTATATCAGGTATTGTACCGCAACTGCAAGAGAATTATAAGTTAAGTCGCTAAACCTGGGTTGAGATAGTAGCTTGAAGGTATCAGTTGAGCATTGAAGGTTCAACTGGGGAACACTGTGTATGACTGTGTTGAATTGTCACCATGAATCCTAGACAACTTGAGCAAGATCTGGAATTGCCGAACATTACAGCATCATTAGTTGCTTATCGTAATGCTGCACAGAAGAGTAAGTGGTACATTCGCTTTTTTGTTCCGGGTCCTGATGGAAGATATACACCTGGAGTGTCTGTTGTATCCAGTTCCAGGGTTCCTAAATTGGTAAGCGATCTTAAAAAAGCGCACCAGAAAATGGAATTTCTTCAACAACAGAAATATTCAGGAAGATTTTCAGAAGATTTTGTCCTGAGCGGTGAAGTTAGTGAGACTTTAGCCGTGACAGTCTCTAGTGAAACATCACACTTCCTATTTTGGAGCTATAAAAAGACAAGGTTGCACTTCTTGGTTTCAAGTAAGACCAACACATTTAGTACGTCTTTCGACTCAGATGATGTCAAAATGGTCATAAGCATACTATCTTTAGCAGAAGAGTTGGCAGCTAAACTTATTAATCAGCTAGAGAGTTGAAGAGCAGTAGCCAGAAGCCTTTCGCTGCAGTTTATGATGGTTGTAACAGAATTTGTGGGATTATGATTTCTGTGCAATTAGCCTTGTTGCCTTCATGCCAACGAATGATTCTGACATACAAATCCAAGCGCGAAGAATTCTAGACGCGATTGCTTTCATTCCTTTTGAGCAATGTCAACCCTTGACTCGTAGGTTTGAGAGCATTCCTGCGCGTCCTGGCATTTATGCAATCAGGCACAGAACTGATGGATTGCTCTACATCGGTAAAACCAAGAGCTTACGAGGTCGCTTCAGTGGTGGGCACAAAGCTTTTTTGTGGGCATGGCTCGATAAATATAGCGATGAAGACATACGGATTGCAGTACAGACAATTTCTCACTGGCAGAACCCTGCGTTACTATTAGAGCTAGAAGCCATCATTCTAAGAGCTGCTGAACCCCCTTACAACGTCCAAATTCCAACTGAGATGTAAAGCCATGCAAGCCAAACTTCAAGAGCAACTTTCCCTCGCTGATGCCGAAGTTATTTTAGGACGTTTTCCTGAACGAATTCGTGCTGCCCTAATTGCTCGTGCTGCTGAAATTGAATACCCAATCGAAGCAGTCATTGAGATGGCGATCGCTAGTTTCCTTGACACAGAGGCATTAGGTTTTGCAGATTGCAAACCAGGACGCGGACAATAATAGCGTCAATTGGCGATCGAGTTTTTTGAATTTCTTGGCCTCGGGTTGGATCTAGTTGTACTAGCCAAATCTCTCCTCGTTTCGAGTTAAGAGTCATATTCAGTCTCCCAGTCTTCGCTGTCGAGTACAGAAAATTCAGTTAATTCAGGATCGGTCAAAAAATCTTGGGCTGTGACAGCCATATATGGTGCTAGTATTTTATGGCGTTCCGCGATCGGCAATTTAGCAATTTCTGTGAAAGATAGCTTGAGTGGTGGCGGTTGTGTTAGCGAACTGCTGTACTCATAACTTTCTTTTGATAAATCTTGTGTCTGCTGCAATTTGTGTACTAGAAATTGCACGAAATCGAGCACTTCCTGCTGTTTATCTGTCGAAAGCATCCGCAGATTATCTAATAATATTTTTTCGATATCGAGTGTTTGTGTCATTGATTTTTACCTGCACATCGAGCGTGTTTTTGTAGGGTGCGTACTCCACACTTTACCTATTCTATTATATCAAATTTGCACTGTCAGCAGCCGATCGCCCTTTTGGATCGAGCTGAGATTTTGCAAAAGGTCTATTATGCCGACGGCTAACCATCGCCTTGAACCTCAATAGTATAACTGTAGCCCTGTTCAGTCAGAAACAGTTGGCGGTGTCGCGCAAAATCTTCCTCGCAAGTTTGTAGCGATACTAATGTATAAAAACTAGCAGTGTGTCCGTCAGATTTCGGGCGGAGAATTCGTCCGAGGCGCTGCGCTTCTTCTTGGCGAGAACCATACTTTCCCGATACTTGAATCAACACATCGGCATCGGGTAAATCGACGGCAAAATTGCCCACGCGAGATAGAATTAATCCGGGAATTTCTTTGTGACGGAATGCTTCGTATAACCGATCGCGATCTGCCTGTTTTGTCTTCCCCGTAATCAGCGGCAATTCGGTAATTTTGGCGATCGCATCCAACTGTTCCAGAAACTCACCAATAATTAAAATACGGTGTCCCGCCTCCTTTTGCAACAAACTTTGCACCACATCCAACTTACCCGGATTTTCCGCAGCAATCCGAAACTGACTGCGGCGGGGCGCTAGGGCATATTCCATTTTTTCCGCCTCATTTTGGGCGACACGGATTTCGGTACAATGAGCTGTAGCAATAAATCCCTGTCCTTCCAATTCCCGCCAAGGTACGTCATAGCGCTTGGGGCCAATTAGCGTGAAAACATCGCCTTCTTTCCCGTCTTCGCGAATCAATGTCGCCGTCAAACCTAACCTGCGTCGCGCTTGTAAGTCGGCGGTAATCCGAAATATCGGTGCGGGTAATAGATGCACTTCATCATAAATAATCAGTCCCCAGGATTGCGCGTTAAATAACTCGAAATGCGGGAATTCATCATCTTTAGTCGATCGATAACTGAGCATTTGGTAAGTCGAGAGAGTAACAGAAGCCGTTTTTTTGCTGTTGCTGCTGTACTCGGCGATCGCATCTTCAGTTAAACTCGTTTTGTCTAATATTTCCCTGCGCCACTGGTGCACCGAAGTCAAACTGCTGGTGAGAATCAATGTTTTTTGCTGCACCAAACTCATCGCAATCATCCCCACAATCGTCTTACCCGCGCCGCAGGGTAGGACGATCGTACCGCTGCCACCTCTAACCTCTCCGCTCTGATAGAATGCTTCTACTGCTTCCTTTTGATAGGCACGTAAATTAAAGGGTAAGTCGCTTCCTAAAGTGCGATCGCGCAACGCAATTGCTAACTCGGCACCTTCGACATATCCAGCTAAATCTTCCGCCGGATAACCCACTGCTAGCAAAGCTTGTTTGAGTACACCGCGATTCCCCGCATCGACTTGAAAGCAAAGATCCGAAATCCGCTTACCTAACAGCGGTTTTACGCGCTCATCCCGCACTAGCAACTCCGTCAGCGGGCGATCGGCAATCCGCAGTTGTAAATCGGGATTTTCCGCATCAATCCTTTCAATTACCGTCAATCCGTAGCGCGTACCAAGCAGTTCGATTTCCTGCGCTACCGATTCAGGAATGTCATATTTGGCATACTTTCGCAAAGCTGCGATCATCAATTCAACTAACATTCCCGCCGCCCGCGCATTCCACACGCTTAAGGGCGTGATCCGATAGGTGTGGATGTGTTCGGGACTTTTGATTAATTCGGCAAAGGGGGCGATCGCTTCTCGCGCTTTTTGTGCTGTTGGGGCGTGAACTTCTAGTAAAATTGAGCGATCGCTCTGTACGATTAAAGCATTTTCAGCAACATAACTCATAAGTAGAAGGAAGAAGGAAGAGGGAAGTTCGGCAACGAGCAATGTACGGGATGTCACGGATGTCACGGATGTCACGGATGTAACCGATGTAAGTCCGTCGGAAGAGGGAAGAAGGAAGAAGTCATTAGTCATTAGTCATTAGTGCTGTCTCCCCGGAGCTTTCCGTCCAACGTCATCAGGAAGAGGGAAGAAGGAAGAGAGAAAAAGTTGGGTATAACTGATATTTTGCACCATTATCAATCATTCTATAGGGACGGGTTCAGCAACAAACTTAAACGCAGCAGATAGGTTAAATAAACCCGCCCTTCCCCATGAAAAAGCCCCAATAGACTCAGGTAAAACAAAAATGTTTTGTTTATTTTATCCAGTCTATGTGAAAAGTGCGTCGCGATCGAGATTGTCTATTTTTTTAGGGATTTATCGCCAGCGATGCACCCTACAAACACTCTTGTGAGGTGGGCCCCAGAGCCCGCCACAGTAGACAATTCTAATGCCACAACTTATTTATCACTCTGGGGTAAAACATAGCCCATTTGCCGCAGGGCGGTGCGAAATTTAGTTTCCTGGCCCAATGGAACTGCTAAAGTGCGATCGCCCGCCAACTGACAGAACTTTTTAGTACGGGAATCATTCGCAATCAGCAATGCTAAATGGGCGGTAGTACATTCGATCAACCTGACACTACCTATATCTTGCACGCTATTCGATCGCTCTGTAACATCCGTTAGAAATTGCTGCACAGTTTGCGGTAGCGGTTCAATACTTCTGGCATCCAAAAACTCTGTAAACTCTGCTAATGGATATCCATTTTCAATGGCTGCGAAGATTTTTGGGCGATCGAGTCGCCACACAACATCTGACACCTTTTTAGTATAGATATCCAGGACGATCGCATCAGATGTCTCGACACCATCTCCCGCCGCAATAATTTCTAGATTCGGCAATACCCTGAGCGTTTGACGAACCTCAATTACTGGCGGAGTATACTGATCCGTCAAGCCCAAACAGTAAGCCCCCAAACTCGTCAAGCGAAAATATACTAAGCCATCATAACGACTCAGGAATTCCAGATTGTCCGTTCCCCAAAGATAGTCATAATCGCATGGTATGAGGAACGGATCGACATATGCAACATCAATTATGCCCAAAGTAGCAGCATACTCAAACAAAAAACAGCGCATATATCGTTCTTCCAGAATCGGCCAACTATGGCCATCCAATTCTGATAAGTTTCCATACCCAGCTTCACCAATATACAGATAATAGGGTTCCTCAGTCACATCAAAGCTATGGCCTGTTGCGACTAGATATTTACTAAAGTCATGAAATAAAATCCACTTACCCACAGGACATTCTGCGAGCACAGAGGCGATCGCATCTCTGCGCCACGCCACATCCGTCATCCCATTTGAACCCCTCCCGGTTTGTCCTTTGATCGCATCAATGCGGCGAAATTCATCAAAGATTTTTGTCTTTAACCAGCGCTTCCATGCTGTCTGTAAACCTTTGGCGGGTGATTCTTGTAAAGCTTTCTGTCCCGCTTTCGTCAAAACTAGCTTTTTGCCCGATCGTTCCGCGAACTTGCTCCCTTGCGCTATCATTATCCAAGCAAAGGGCTTGATGCTACCGAGTTCAGCGAATACTTCATCATCATAGTCGCTATCCTTGGCTAGGGTAATTTGACGCTGTTCCTCATTATAAAAATCACCGCCTAGCAATATAGAGGCGATCGCTTTTACACTTCCAGCACTAGGTAAAGCAGTTTTCTCGCTAACAGTAACTTTTCCCGACTGAATCAAACGCAAAACAGCCGCTAAATCCTTTGTAGCTGCCAACTGTGTTTCACAAGAAGTCAAGGGAATATCGTATTCTTCTATATCTTTTTCCCTTGTACTGTAGTTATATCTTTGGACGCTGAGTTTAACATGATTTTTTACTGTTTCACCACTATGATCCAAGGTCGCTTTTTTGGGCTTTGGCACGAATTTCAGCAATATTTCTTGTAGATCGTAAGGAATCTGGTTGCCATAAATAAACAAGCATAACAGTGATGGTTCTCTGTTAGTTCCATAGCGATCGATTGTTCCAAAATTTGCTGATTCTCCGTATTTCGCCCTAAATATCTCAGGAAAATAATAGCCGTCCTCTCCATGTATAACTTCAGCTACAGCCGCTTTTTGGAGGTCGTCTAATTTCGCCCACACTATCCGAAGGTGATCTCCCAGCAATTGCGATCTAATTCCATCAACAAGATCCGCTTTACGGGTTAATTTACGAGGATCGGGTAATAATGCTTTGAGCTTTTTTAAATCTTCAACAATTATTCCTTCTAGTGCCTGTTGGAGGCTAATAACGTTATCTATGCTTGGGTAACGCGACATAATGTTTGACAGTGCGCCCGCTTCAAAATTGTTTTGGCAACCCAAATATAACAACTTTACGGGATGCGGAACTTGAACTTTTGTTACAAAATGAAGCAATCTAGTTATACAGTTACGGTACGATGAACCGGAACCGTACATAGGTTATTTGTTTTGATTTTTAAGCTCATATTTGCCACCCTAAAATTACCCGGTTCAAGAGTCGTCATCAAGTCCTTCATCAGTTGCTCGTATCTTTGCTTTTAATCGTTAGAGGTTGGCTGCTTTCTTCTGCCAAACAAACCCGACATACTTAAACCTGTCACCAGCAAGCCAAGCATTCCCAATCCATTTAAAATCGGGTAAATTGCTTGCAGGTGAAAAATTTCACCTGTATGAATTTTCAACAATAATCTTGTTGAAATTCCTGTGCTAATCGGCCACTCCCTGCCCATCGTTGCTGCCATTCCAGTCAATACCGTGAGGGTAATTGGTAAAAAAACGATTGTGGCTAGAATGCGGTGGTACTTGCGAAATGCTTTTTTCATAAGGGTTGAAAACTTAGAAATACTCAACTTATATATAGCGGTTCTCAAAAAAGTGAGGTATGCCCGGTTTGGCCTATGCCCACGGAGGCCTATGCCCTAGGCCCGATAGTACCTCACATGAGAACACAGAAAGGCTATAATGATGGAGCATTGAGTGTTTGTTTCTGAGCAATTACGGCGAACGCCGCACTAGAAACAAACACTCAAATTAGCATTTAAATCTAGGACTTAGGAATGCTAGCGATGGTCTTTTCTAGCGACTGCAATTGAGCTAGCACTAGGTCTTTGCTAGGCTTAGCTTTTTTGAGTTCGTCTGTTACTTTTTCTGTAGTTTCTTCAACGGTATCGTAGCTTTTAGGTTCCTTAGCTTTGATGCCATCTTCGACTTTCTTCCAGGAAGTTTCAAACTTGTCAAATTCGGTTTTAGCTTTAACAAAATCACCAGTGTCAACTGCTGCTTTGGTATTAGTAACTACACTCATTAACTCTGGATAGTTAGCAGTAGATGCTGGTTTCTCAGATGTGGTGACAGTGGTAGTCGTAGAAGTAACCGGTGGAGGTGAGGTTGGCGGAGTGGATGCTTCTTGCTTCTCGCCGCAACCAGCTAAAGCTACAAGGGTGACGGCACTGAGGACAAGGATTTGATTGAAACGAGCCATGAAAACTCCTAAAAAATTAATACTACAATCTATTTTGTCACAAAAACCGCAGATCGATCGCTAAAACCATCTGCAATTCCTGCAATTAACCGCAGTTAGCAGCCAGCCCAAGAGGATCGTGCTCCTAGCGCTGTCATCTTCGAGACGGGGCGGGGGTTACAGACACCGAGTTTCGGGAATTTAGGTAATGCGATACCTGACAGGATTTAACAACCTTAAGGAAACATCGAAATATTAGTGTATCGAAACTGATAAAGTGTAACTTGCACCGCCTCGTTCTGTACCGACGACTATCTGATATTTTCCCGTCTGGGGCAATTCTCCCGACCAGCTTCTTTTTTCTTCAGCTAAGGGGTTTGTATTCGGATCGATAACCTTAAAAACAGCATTTCCTTCTACTGATTGGATCTCTAGATTCATCCTTTGACCTTGTTGGGCCCCGATCAAATAAATCATGACTTCGCCCCGGGCTACTCCTCCTTTTACTTCCCCTGAACTAGCACCTCTTTTAAACTTAATTTGCTGCTGTCGCTGAGCCATTAAAATCGCCGATTGTTCCGGGATTGCTGTGGAGGGGACAATGCTGGAGATAGCGTTTACTGAAGCCGGAAAAATTGCAGAGGCACTTAAGCCGATCGTTAAAACATTTAGCTGTTTGAAAGTTTTTGCTGGTTTGTTCATGGGAGTTTCACTCTTAGCGTGATATCAATTCCGGTTGCACTCATACATGATGTTAACAGTCAACAGTGAATGTACTATTCCGATGAAGAGAGGATTTGATATGAAATGATTCATTTGTACAATTATAGCTAAACATTTTTGTCGGCGCGCGATCGCCCTTGCAGAACAATTTTAGCTTTTTGTAAACTGCCCTTTCGCCCTCGCCCTCGCCCCAGACTTGATTTGAGATTCTAGATTGGAGATTCAACCCTAGGATGTGGGATAATTTTGGGCGATGGGGAACCAGATCCTATTTGGTTGATTGACAACGATCAGATTTGGTTGGTAGTGCGGACTTAAGTCCGTTCTCCGGCGGCAGACTTAAGTCCGCACGCGCGATCCATTTTTGTTGTGGTAATCGCTGGACATGATATTACATATTACCCTCCAGTCGCCAGCGGGTGCGGTAAAGTAAAAACACCCAGAACACGCAGTTACAAAAAAAATTGTATACTTCGTAATTATCACAAACCAAACGATATGACGCAACAGCCAGCCATTACCTACCGCACCGAAAGCGACTCAATGGGAGACAAACAAATCCCATCTACCGTTTACTACGGCATTCAAACTCTGCGCGCCGTTGAAAATTTTCCAATTAGCGGTATCAAACCTTTATCAACTTATGTAGATGCTTGCGTTTTAATTAAAAAAGCTGCGGCGATCGCCAACGGTAAACTCGGCTGCATTCCTGAAGATATTAGTCAAGCACTGATCCAAGCTGCCGATGAAGTTTTAGCAGGAAATTTGCGCGATCAATTTGTAGTTGATGTCTACCAAGCAGGCGCGGGAACTTCTCACCACATGAACGTTAATGAAGTGCTTTCCAATCGCGCTTTGGAAATTATGGGCGATGAAAAAGGCAACTACAAGCGCGTTAGTCCCAACGATCATGTAAACTACGGTCAATCAACCAATGATGTGATTCCGACGGCGATTCGGATCGGCGGATTGTTGGCCTTGGAAAAAACTCTATTTCCGGCTTTGTCTGAGGCCATAGTCGCCCTAGAAAATAAAGCAGAAGAATTCAAAAATATTGTTAAATCTGGCCGCACTCATATGCAAGATGCTGTGCCGGTTCGACTCGGCGACACCTTCGGCGCTTGGGCGCAAATTCTCAGGGAACATACCTTGAGAATTGACAGGGCATCCGATGATTTAACTTCCCTGGGATTGGGGGGAAGCGCCGCTGGAACAGGCTTAAATACTCACCCTGAATACTGTCAAAAAGTTGCTGAAATTCTCTCAGAATTAATCGATCGCCCCCTGAAACCAGCAAGGCATTTAATGGCAGCTATGCAGAGTATGGCACCGTTTGTAAATGTCTCCGGTGCGCTGCGAAATCTCGCTCAGGATTGCGTTAAAATGTCCCATGACTTGCGTTTGATGGACTCTGGGCCGAAAACGGGTTTCAAGGAAATTCAACTGCCTCCGGTGCAACCTGGTTCGTCAATTATGCCTGGAAAATACAATCCTGTGATGGCAGAAATGACTTCGATGGTGTGTTTTCAAGTTATGGGTTACGATAGCGCGATCGCCCTTGCAGCCCAAGCGGGACAATTAGAATTAAACGTGATGATGCCCTTAATTGCTTACAATTTGATTCACAGCATCGAAATTTTGGGCAATACCATCAGCGCGCTAAGCACAAAATGCCTCGAAAAAATTGAAGCAAAGGGCGATCGGTGTCTCGCTTACGCAGAAGGCAGTCTCGCCCTCGTTACCGCCCTCAACACTCATATCGGCTATCTCAATGCCGCCGCCGTCGCCAAAGAATCTCTCGAAACCGGCAAATCTTTGCGGCAAATTGTCCTAGAACGCGGTTTAATGAGTGAAGAAGACTTGGCAAAAGTTCTAGATTTAGAGAAAATGAGTGCGATGCCAACATCATCTGCTAATGCTTAGCCACAAGATGGCAGTATTCTTTCAGAGTCTCAAGTTTAGGAGCAAAATTTATGCGCGCAGGTTCCTTTGGCCAATTAACTCAAGATAAAGAGAACACAACTCAAGTGACATTTCATTATGTGGAAGGTCACACGGAAACCTTTACAATTCCTATCCCGGCATCAGAATTTCAAGAGGAAGTGCTGCAGTTGTTAAATCAACCTTGGTTGACTTTTCATTTAGTCGATCAAACGGTTTTTATCTGCACTGCCCGGTTGATAAAAGTGGAAATTAAACCTGCTATCCCGGAACTTCAGGGCCAAGGAATTTTCTCTAATTCTATGCGAGTTAGTACGATGCAGCGGGCTGCTTCTGGCAGATTGCCGATGAATACTTAATGGAGCATGGGGCATGGGGGATTGAATATGAGGATTAATCATTGGTAATTTGTTGTAATTACCAATTATCAATTACTAATGCCCCATCTCAAATAACAAATAACAAATAACCAATAACCAATAACATCATGTCTTCTGTTAGTTTAATTAAGGCCAATTCATACGATCGCCAAATCCTGCAAACATCTGTAGAAAATTTGCTCGCACCCCTGGGCGGAATGTCGGCTTTTGTCAAATCGGGCGATCGGGTTTTACTCAAACCCAACCTCCTCACCGGTTCTCGCCCCACCAAAGAATGCGTCACCCGCCCGGAATTGGTTTACTGCGTGGCGAAAATGGTCATAGAAGCTGGCGGAAAACCGTTCTTAGGCGACAGTCCGGCTTTTGGCAGCGCGATGGGTGTAGCCAAAGCCAACGGTTATTTGCCGCTGTTAGAAGAACTGAATTTGCCAGTAGTTGAGTTTCAAGGAAAACGCTACGAAACTGTCAGCCAAGATTTCAACCATCTCCGAATTTGCAAAGAAGCAATGGAAGCAGATGTAGTAATTAATATTCCCAAACTCAAATCTCACGTACAATTAACCGTGACAATGGGCGTGAAAAATTTGTTCGGCTGCGTCCCCGGCAAAATGAAGGCTTGGTGGCACATGGAAGCTGGCAAAGATAGCGCCAGATTCGGTCAAATGCTGGTAGAAACAGCCAGGGCAATTAACCCAAATTTGACAATTTTGGATGGAATTATCGGTCACGAAGGTAACGGGCCAAGCGGCGGCGAACCTAAGTTTTTGGGGATTTTGGGCGCGTCGAGTGATGTGTTTGCGCTGGACAGAACTTTAGTGGAAATCATTAATGTCGATCCGGCGCTGGTTCCGACTGTGGCTGCGGCGATGAGATTGGGACTTTGCTCGAATTTAGAGGATCTCGATTTTCCCCTGTCGCACCCGGAAACTCTCAAGGTTTTGGATTGGAAGTTGCCAGAAAGCATGATCCCGATCGACTTTGGTATGCCTCGGGTGATTAAGTCAGCGTTCAAACACCTTTATATCCGCTTCATTAAAGAACAGTTCAGCCCCAACACTTCGCACTAGCAAACAGAGAAAGCGCGGTAAGGTGCGCTGGGGGCGCACCCACAGAAAGTCTGGTGCCGTCCACTCTACATATCGCAGTGCGATCGCCAGATCGGGTATCAATCCCCCAATCCCCCAATCTCAAATCGACTGACTCCTCACCTTTTGGAGACAGACTATAAGTCACTCCTACCTTTTTATTTTTTGTTTGTTTAATTGTGAACAAATGCAACATTATTATAAATAATGTGAATGCTATTGGTGTTACACAAATTTATATAAATATTTCATAAAGTTTTGGAATAAATCTTGATTTTTTAAATGATTGGTCTCGTTGCCTTCTAGAACGGCGATTCCCTACCCTTCACCGAACCCCTATCACGCACTTCTAGCGTTCCACACTTGTATCAAATTCTATCGGTAAGACGGAAATTATGCACTATATATATAGGGCTGACAAGAATTTATGGCATCTGTCCTGTATTACTGCTAAGTCAGAGCTAACTTCAACCTAATTATGTAGCCTCCCGGCTGAAGCACCTCACGGTGTTACAATAACGTGTAAAACCATTTTTTGCCTTTTGGACTATAAGTTGAAGGCTCTGATAAATCTACGACATAAGTATAAATATCTAAAGTCGCAGTTAGTTTGACAAAAATCAAGCCTAAAACAGCAATAACTTGTTACTTAAGTGGTTAATTGTAAAAGATCGATAAAGTTAGCAAAAACCTCTTGACAGTTATAGGTAATTTCTCGGATAATAGATTCACATAAAAGACGGGCTCGGTTTGAAGTTTAAATATCAAATTCGGTTCAGATAAACCTTTTGACTGGTGTGACGTTCCAGAAACATTAAACATATCCAATAATTCTTGTAGACCTGGCATCCGGCCTGCTGTTTACAGTTTTTTTAGGATGCGCCTATTGTTAATGACACGGACAACGGACGGCCAGAACGCAATAGATCGATCGAACTAGATTTGAAATCAGTCACCACGAGTAATCCAAAGTGATAAGAAGTATCATATTGCTTCTTTACGTTACTTTCCCATGCGATTTTCTGACTGTCTGTTATATTTCGAGGCAACAGCCCATCGAATCTTTAGTGAATTTATCAGTACGTAGAATTAGCTTTTTTAGGAATTAAGTTGAGGCTCCTAAAGCTGAGAGATATCAATCCGCTATCTTAAGAACTTTCAACTTCAATAACAGCAAGGCAAGCTTTGAGTTTCGCAACCGGATTAACGAGTAGAAACTCTAATTTTCTCAATCTCATTTTTTAATTGTCTAGCTTCATGTCGAGGTGGAAAACCACCGGCGATATGTCATTGCTAATATCTCGGTGCAAGGAAGCAATCTTACAGTTTTACATAGCTTCTATCTAGCGCTATCCGAGCAATTACAAGCATTAATGCAGACAAACGACCAAAAGAAAACTCCATACAAAAGAAGGTACATCTATGTTTTCCAACAACAATTTGACTATTTTACAACCCCTATCAGCGAAACTCTTGCCAGAGGGCCAAGTTTTACTCACCCGCAAGCTGGACGAGGCCGTTGTCGAATTAACCAAGTATTGGGATGGTTCGATTACAGTGATGATGGAAGAGACCCAAACAGGTAACAATAATCTCGATTGCAAAGTTTTCGATATCGATAAACTACCATTCAAATTAGAAGTGATTTCCTTCGATCTAATCACGCCTGCTTTGTTGCACAAACACAATACTTCGCTGGTATTGGCAGTGCCAGGATACCGACAAAACCATATCAGCAATATTTGCAACTTAGCTGGAGTGCCATGTATTTACGTTTCTGAATATACTCTGAAAACTCGCAAACAAATTGCGAGCGTGAATACCAAAAACCCGATTGTACGCTTGCGGAGAATGGCTTGGGAAAAAAATCAAGAAATTCAGCAGCGGGCGGCGATCGCAACTGCGGATGGTTTGCAGTGCAACGGTACTCCTACCTATAAAGACTACTTGAACCTCAATCGCAATTCGATGCTTTTCTTTGACACGCGGATTAGCGAAGATATGCTAGCAACTGACAGGGATATTGAAATGCGGACTCACAACCGCTCAGAAGATATGCCTCTGCGGCTGCTGTTCTCAGGCCGCCTGATTAAAATGAAGGGAGCCGATCATTTACTGAATGTTGCTCTAGAACTTAAGAAACGGGGAGCAAATTTTGAAATGTTCATTAGCGGTGCTGGCGACTTAGAAAAAATGATGCACCACACCATAGCAGCCCATCAACTTCAGAATTGCGTGAAAATGCTTGGTGTCCCGGACTTTAAGACCGAGTTTTTCCCCTTTGTTAAGGACAATATCGATTTGTTTGTGTGCTGTCACCGGCAGGGCGACCCCTCGTGTACTTATTTAGAAACAATGTCTTGCGGAGTGCCGATCGTAGGCTATGCTAACGAAGCATTCGAGGGAATTTCAGAAATGTCTGAAACGGGATGGATTGTACCGATGGATAAACCTAAACTGATGGCGCAGAAAATTATTCAACTCAGCTACAACCGAGAAGTCATCAAAGCTATGTCTTTTAAGTCGCTGAGGTTTGCCCAAAAGCACACATTTGAGAAAACTTTTAAAGCTCGTGCAGAACATATGCAGCGGGTTGCTGATAACTCAATGTCGATGAGAAAAGCTGCCTGAAGAAAAATGTGGGTTCGAGATTTGATGTCGTGTCTGATCTATTGACCGCAATAAGTAGGGTTCGTAGTGCGGACTTGACTCCACTCCTAGGCCCTGGAGTCAAGTCCGCACTACGAACTGTTTTTGTTATGCTAATCGACCGGACATGATTTGATGTCGTGTCTGGCGATTTGATTGGAATTAAGCCTACATTCAGAAGAAATAGTTCTGATTTATTCATCAAAAATAGGACAGTCTTCCTCACTACAAACCTATCTAATTTTTTATTTTTTAGGGCAGCCAGCAGGGGCGACATCCTTTTAGACGCAGTTCTTGAGGTGAGGGATAATTATTAGAGGCCGGTGCATTTTTGAATTTGAAAAGTATTAGAGTTGAAAGGGCGATCGCACTTGGGTCATTGCTTCTCAAATCTCCTGCGACCGGTTCCGATTTCTTTGCCACTACCCGGTCTAACAGCAATTCTATCCCGTCGGGCGACAGGCTCATTTTTGTCTCCACTTGGTCGGGCAAAACTAACAGCGGTTGTACTGCAAATGTCTGCAAATCAATTGCTTCAAGGGTGAATTGTTCGGAAAAATCTTTCCCAGGCTTCCGTCTGGTTAAAAAGTAGTAAAGCTGAGGAGTTCTGGGGTCAAACTGACAGTCGATCAATCAATTCTCCGGTGGTGCGGATTAGTTCTTTTTGCAATTCCTGATTTGTTACTAAAAAAATTGACTGTGTAAAATCGCTGTTGTACTTCAGCATTGCCGATTCTCAGCCGTCGGGTGTGAAGCTGAATACTCTCCGAAATGATGGTATGAAGTCTAAAGGTTTGACGTTTGGTGTCAAGGATAAAATGGCGATGCCGTCTGCTTGGGGATTGGCTAAAGTTCCGCTGTCTGGGGCGATCGCAAATTCTCCGGTCGCACGACTAAAAAGCCGCTGCGGAATCCGGGAAGTTTCCGGCCGCAACAACGACAAACCAATGTCCTCTGCATTGCCTCTCTTGGCGCGCTGAATCGCGATCGCTCTTAAGGTGCTGGCACTTACAGACAATTCAAATATATAATGCCGATGCCATTGGAAACAACATTACAAAGCAAGCCAAACAAAATTTCTTGACAACAACCCATTAATTCTAGATTTAAATCGTCACAATTTTTAAGTCGAAAGTCAAAATAATTAATTATTATTTCTAGGTTTGGCTTTTGGCTTTTTATTTGTGAAAATCAACAATTTACAACAGAATAAATTCAACCATACAAAACTTCTTTCACAGGCGGCGTGGCATCTTTGGGGTCGAATTTTTTGATTTTCAAAGCTTGCAGCAAAAACAGCGAAATATAAAGCGGATTCAACAATACATACCGCTTCCAGAGACGCCTGGGCTCCTTAATCATCCGAAACAGCCATTCCAAACCTATCTTAGATAAAAACTCAGGAGCTTTAGCCAAATTACCCGCGTGAAAATCGTAAGCTGCACCTACAGCAATCAGCGGCATTGATAAGTCATCTCGGTATTCGTAAGCCCAAACTTCTTGTCGCGGACACCCCAAACCGACAAAAGTAATTGCTGCACCGCTGTTGCGAATTTTCTCGGCAATGTCCTGTTTTTCTTGCGGCGAAACCTGCTTAAATTGAGAAGGCTGAGTTCCAGCAATAATTAACTTGGGATAACGCTGGCAGAGATTGCGAGATAAAGCTTCCAGTACAGAAGCTTGAGAGCCGTACAAATAGATAGATAATCCTTCTTCGGCGGCGCGCTCGCAGATTTTTAACATCGCATTTGGCCCGCAAACTCGATCGGGCAATTCCGTATTGTAGAGCAAATTTAACGCCCATCTGACCGGCTGTCCGTCTGGCAATACTAAATCAATGTGATTGATCCGATAGCGGTGAGTGCTGTCAAGCACCCCAGTCATTACCCCGTGAACCGCTAGAGCCGAAACTGACAGTGGTTTTCCGGCGTTGGCTGCCGCAATAATTGTGCTAACAGCCGCTTCATAATTAACGGCATTTACTAATATGCCGAGTACATTTTTTTTTCCTAAATCGATATTGGAAGACCTCTCTAAGCCAACGACACTTACACTCATAAATATCCTCTAAAATTTGTTTAACTTTGTTTTCAATTCTTTATACCTCTTGCACAAATATTCGATCTGTTAACCGCAGATCTTAAGTGGATAAACACTAATCGACGCAGATAATTTAATCTGATCGGCGATTGAATGCAAGAGGTCTTTTACAAAAATTGCCAGCACATTCTTTTTGTACCCGTTCAATCCTGCGATCACTCTTTCAGCCAGCGTTCGCGGTTACATTCATAAATCTCCTGTAGGATTTGTTTAACGTTATATTTCATTTTCCAGTCAGGATAGTGACTGGAAAATTTTGAATTATCGCTAATCCACCAAATGTGATCGCCAATGCGATTTCCTTCAGCATAAGTCCAATTAAATGTACGTTCCGCAATTTCCTCGCACATCTGGATGGCTTCTAACATCGAACAATTGCTGTATCTACCTCCTCCTGTATTATAAACTTGGGCGCTTCTGGGAGCTTTATAAAATTCATAAAATGCCGAAATTAAATCAGCGCTGTGAATGTTATCGCGGACTTGCTTGCCTTTGTAGCCAAACACTGTGTAGGGAGTTCCCGTCACGGCGCACTTCATCAAGTAGGCGAGGAAGCCGTGCAGTTGAGCTCCAGAGTGATTTGGCCCCGTCAGGCAGCCGCCGCGAAAACAAGCGGTGTTTATCTGAAAATATCGACCGTATTCTTGCACTAAAATATCAGCGGCTACTTTAGAAGCACCAAACAAACTGTGCAGGCATTGGTCGATCGACATATCCTCCCGAATGCCGTTTTCGTAAGTGTGACCTGCTTCTATTTCCCATCGATGATCTAATTCAACTAAAGGCAAGTTGTTGGGGGTATCGCCGTATACTTTATTAGTAGATGTAAAAATGAAAACTGCTTTGGGACAGTACAAGCGAGTTGCTTCTAAAAGATTGAGAGTACCGTTAGCGTTTACTGTAAAATCTATTTTTGGGGCGCGAGCCGCCCAATCGTGGCTCGGTTGGGCGGCTGTGTGAATTACTAGCTCGATCGAATCTCCGTACCGCTGAAAAATATTGGTAATAGCTTCGTAGTCGCGAATGTCAACATCTAAGTGATAATACTTGGTTCCCAAAGATTTTTCTAGCTGTTGGCGGTTCCAGTTGGTAGAACCATCGGCACCAAAAAAGAACTGGCGCATATTGTTGTCGATGCCAACTATGTCTAAGCCTTGTTTGGCAAAGAACTTACAAGCCTCCGAGCCAATTAATCCCGCCGAGCCAGTAATGATTGCAACGCTCACGTTTCACTCTCCTCACAAATCTTGTTTAAGTTTTTGGCGCTAGAATACATCCGAATATATCAGAAGTTATCCAATTTTTTCTTTGATTAGATCTTCGCACAATTCGGCAAAGAATTTACCTTTGACATCCCAATCATAAATTTCCCTGACGCGCTTTTGACCAGCTAGACCCAAGCGCGATCGCAAGTTGGGATCGCTGGCCAAACACACTATAGCTTCTGCTAGACTTTTCACAGCGCGATCGGGATCGGTAGCAGGAACTTTGATGCCTGTTTGGGCAGTCACTTGAGTAGCCGGGCCACCCAAATCCAAACAAATTGTCGGACGGCCAACCCCCATCATTTCAGTGCATACAAAACCGCCAGAGTCATGCAAACTCGGATGGAGGAGAACGTGAGACTCGCCCATTTTTAAAAGGGTTTCACTGCGAGATAGAGCACCCCAAAAATGTACTTTATTTCCCAGTCCCAATTCTGTTGCCAAAGCTTCTAAACGATCTTTTTCCGGGCCGTCTCCCACAATCCAGTATTCCGAGTTTTCCAGCTTCGCCTCCGCAAATGCACGGAGTCCCAAGTGCACTCCTTTCCAGTGTAATAGACGGCCGACACTGATGAATCTAATTGGTAGCTCCGGGGGGGGTGGAGATTTTTCTAGTTGTTGAATTTCCTGCTGCGATAAACCGACTTGCGAGAAAATTCTCACGTTTTTTGCTTGGAGAAATCGCAGTCTTGCCGCTGTTTCTTCTGTAGTTGCCAGCGCCACCGCACTGCGGCGCGCCGTCAGCCCCACAAACGGATCGCGTTCTCCTACACTTTGAGCCAATGCTCGCAGGGTTTCATAAATTTGGCCCCGGCGGCTAAAATCTTCCCAAAAAGGCTTTGGTGCTGCTTCTGCACCGCCCACAGGCCCCCAAATAAAAGGATGCGGCAACAGTGCTAGGAAACTTGGAGACCAATGTTTGACATAAGTTACGTGCTGTACTATGTCAAAAGCGATTTCGCGATCGAGCTTTCGAGCTATAAAATAAGCCCAGATTTGCCACAAATAATAGTGAAGTTGCAGCAATCCTTGTTTTCCCTTCCAATCTTCACTCCACCCAAACGGATCGAAATAAACAAAGTGCAGGTTGGGTACAGGATTTTTTTCTAGTTCTGCTTCGATGTACGATCGACAAAATGTCCGAGTGAATACCCAAGTTTCGTGATACTTAGCAGATTGAACGACAGTATTCCATCCCACTCCCTCTTCGGAACCCAAGTTTGGTTCGCAAGCAAAGGCAGACAATAAAATTTTCATCAACTTTTCTCCAATACTAGCGAAGTCACATCGGCTATTAATTTCGCAGCATTTTCTGGTGTATGTTCAGCGATCAATTGCTGGGATTTTTGGCCCATAATCACTAACTTTTCGGGGCAATCAATCAAGTTCCGCATCGCATTTGCCATACCTTCCGAATCATAGGGATCAAAAATATAACCATTTTCACCTTCAACGATCATTTCGCAAGCCCCAGCCCATTTTGAACACAAAACTGGCTTACCAAATGCCATCGCTTCTAGTACCACCATTCCCCAAGTATCTTCTAACGTAGGAAAAACAAACGCATCAGCTTCTAGAAAATAAGATCCCAAGTATCCGTATTCGATCCACCCTGTCCAAACAATTTGTTTTTCTAAATCCCATTCTTTTGTAAGTGCTTCTAGTTCCGAGCGCTGTTCCCCGTCTCCAACGATAATGACTGTGTAATTCGAGTATCCCTGGCTTTGCAAAATTGTGCAAGCTTCTAACAGATTCTTAATCCCTTTGCGAGAAATTACTTGACCCACGCACAGAAAAATTGGGTGGGGGAATGACAAAGAGATAGAATTATTATTGTCTATTTTTTCTACCAAAGCTTTAGCATCAGGAACCATGTAAGGTTGAGCAAATATCTTACTTTCGGCTGCCCCAATCACTTCAACCAAATATTCTTTACCTCGGCGACTATTAGAAACAAAGGTATCCGCAAATTTACCCATCCATCGTCGAATCGTCGATCGCACCTTAGAATCTCGAAAGTCTACATTCGGGGAACTACTTTCATAAACTAAAACCAGTCGCCATTTCCCTATAGGCTTAAAAATTATAGCTACCAATGTCCAGATCGAAAATCCACTAGCAAAAATGACCTGGGGCTTGAATTTCAAAAGAGGAAAAATAATCCCAGGAGTAGCCTTAATATAACCACGACTGTACCCTGTTTTTATCTTTTGGGTGGTGATGAATTGTGTATCTCCCACAACTTCGACTACTTCTGTACCAGCAGCTTCCGGATCGTAGCGCGGCCAGAGGCGACCTGTATAAAAAATCGTGTTCGGAATTAGTTTTTTGAGCTCATGTAAAACCGGCGGCCAATAGGCCCCAAACTCTGCAGAAGGAACGAGCCAAGCGATGCGAACTTCATTTTTGTCAACCATCCTATTCACCTTGAGTTTTGTTTTTAGTCAATCCCAGTTTACTCAACACTGAGAGCCAAACTAACCTGCGATAAGGTAGCAGCCAATAAATTGGCCACAACAACCCACCATGCCGCTGAGCAAATACTTTCCACTCTTGAGCTGGTTGCAGGGTAGTATCTTTGAATGATAAACCTTTCGGTTTACTCATTTTATCTAATCCTTCGCTTAAATTCTCAGCAGCCATTTTGGTAACTTGGGGATTGAGGGAACAAGTACCTAAATAGCCCGGAGCAATCCAAACTGTACATCCTTTCTGTCTGGCTCGTAAACCATAATCCCAATCACCAATATAATGGACAAAAGCCGGATCGAGGTTGCCGACTATTTGCACAACACTGCGGGGAATTAATACGCAGTTGCCGTGCATAGTATCGCACATTTGAGGATCTTTTGTTGGTTCTAGGATACCATATCGGAAGGGGTGCAAAGCATTATTTCGCACCACACCCCCGTAAGTTGTTTGACCAGTTTCTGGGTCGCAGGTTGAACCGCCAATGATTGCTTTTGTTTCTCCTTTTTCTGATAATTTGTGACTGGTTTCTAGCAAGACACTTATTGTTTTTGAATAAATAACAGTGTCATCATTTAACCACAGGTAGTAGTCGGGATCGTGTTTCATTGCTTCGCTGAAAGCCCCGCGCATTCCCCCGTTCCAAAATAGGTTCCCATCTCCGGAAAAAATCTTGACTTGAGGATAAGTTTGCTGTACTGCTTCGGCTGTGCCATCAGTGCTGCCGTCATCTACCAGATAAGTATTGAGTGCAATTTCACTTGTTAATATTTGCTTAAAGAGCGACTCTAGAGTGGCCAAAGTCTTTAACTTGCGGTTATGGCAAGTCATCAGGACTGCTATACTCATCTGCTCCATCTATATTTGAAGATTTGGCTATTGGTGAAAAATTAGTAGAAAACTGCTCTCTGACCATCGACAATGCCGATCGACTTCGAGTGCTATCCAATTATTAACTTAATCTGTCGCAACTATCAAGATATTTACTCGATCGCTGATTTTTTGATTTTTCCAGATTTCCCCAGACAATAATTTACTAATAAATTATTGTATAAATCAACACGCTGCCTCTCCGAAAATATACCAATAAATACCTCAAAAATGGCATAATCAATACCAGAGAAGTTCTGCGTTTAATTAGTTTCACTTACTTAGCAGTATATAAAACTTCTTCATACAGTTTTTGGTACTCGCGAGCTTGCACTTCTAAGGTAAACTTTGCTTCAACTTTCTCTCGTGCATTGCGACAAAGCTTTTGGTGTCGCTCTGAATCTTCTAGCACCCAAGCAATCCCTCGCGCTAAATCCTCTGTTTCATAAGGTTTAGCTAAATATCCATTGGAGCAGTGATCGATCAGATCTGGCATTCCCCCGATCTTAAATCCGACGCTGGGGATACCGCAGGCTGCAGCTTCCATCACCGTGTTCGGCAAATTATCATAAATAGAAGGGGCGACGAAGACATCTGCTGCTGCATAAACTATTGCTAAGGAAATATCATCAGCAAATTTACCTAAGTAATGTGCCTTAAAACCTAGTTCAATCGGGTTGGACGGCTCTGAAGAGCCAAAAACTAGCAACTCTATACGATCGCTCCAGCCCGATTTACTGAGGCTTTGCAAAGCCGATACTAGCAGATTAAATCCTTTCCAGCGATCGCCCGTTCCGCTCGCACAGCCAAAAAGTACAATTTGTTTATCTTGAGGTAAATTCAGAATTTCTCGCACCCACTCGCGGTTTATCGGCTTGTACTTTTGAGTATTGATACCGTTAGGAATCACCTCAACTCGATAATCCTTCAACAAAGAACTAGAACTAGCACATTTAGCCAACCAAGCACTAGGGCTAACTAAAGTTAAGTTAAGATTTTTCCAAGATTTTGCTTTTCGCCGCCACACCCACCGCGACATATCCCAATCTTTGCTGCTGTGCAGTTGCGGACAGCTACCGCAAGATTCAGTATACCGATCGCACTCTTCGCTATAGTGACATCCACCCGTAAAAGGCCACATATCGTGCAGCGTCCAGACTAAGGGTTGATTAAACTTTGGAACACTTTCTACCTGCATATAACCCCCGCAAACCCAGTGCAGGTTAATAATATCTGGTTGGATGTTAGCAACTTTCGCAGCCAGAGAGTCCGGCAGCCATTGGGGAGAAAAAATCGCAGAATTTCTCTCAGGATAAAGCCGCAATGGCGAATTTGATAAAACTGAAATAATCTTATCAAAACTCTTAGCCAACGCTTGCCCTGCCGAGATTACACTTAGATCGCCGCTATTGTTATTTTTCACCAGCATTTGCGAAGACACCCCAATCCCCTGCAAACCTTGGTGCAGTCTATAAGCCGCGCGGGCTGCACCGCCTTCAGTATCAGAAGTATTGAGAAGTAAAACCTTCATCTCCCCACCTATCCTATAGATTTATAGCTAATTTTACCTGATTTGTTTCAAAAGTTTATTGACTTTTTTGTGTACCTTCCTTAACAACGGCGGATCGTAATCATATAAAGTATTTTCAGTAAAATTATCTGCTTGTCTATCCCGAATTGCAAAGGGCGGGTGTTTCATTGGAAATGTTATAGCTTCTACAGGCATATTACTGTAAGGACTGTTCACATCCTCCGTATTAGTTCCCTCTACACCATGTCCGATATTAGAAACTAAATTGACATTGGCAAGAATATTCGTACCATTTTGAATAAAGCTAGCAAATGTCCACTGATAAGCCCAACTCTGTAATTTTCCTTCATAACAAAGCTGAAAAATATTTGTCCAGACTTTGACAGAATTAGTATTTCCCAGTACATCCATCAAAAAATTCCCATCACGAATTTCTGGCCACAGCTTCATATCTAAATCATAATGCTGCCAAGCTCGCCTCCAACTCGCCCAGGTCCAGCAGTGATTGTAGCGAGAAAAGTAGTAACTATAATCAGTTCTTCTCCGCCCAAACTGAACATTTTGACCGGAGATTGACAGAATTCGCTGGTCGTCTCGGTAGCGATCGAGCAATTCCTCAGCGAAACGGAAAAATGTAGGATGAGGGAGACAGTCATCCTCAAGAATAATTGCCTCTTCAACCGTATCAAAAACCCAATCTAGACCGCTAGAAACCCGCAGCCGACAACCTAGATTTACATCAGCATAATTTGTCAAAACTTCGCAGTCCCAATCTACTTGGTCAATAATAGCTCTAGCCGCAGCACATTCTTGATTTTCCCCCGGCCTATCTGGACGCGGGCCATCAGCGATTACTAACAATTTGGGGGGTTTTGCCTGACGAATTTCAAATATTCTAGCCGTTGTATCTGGACGTTTGAAGATTATAAAAGCGACGGGTGTTTGGATTTTGTAATTGGACATTTCTTCTACTCTACTTTTTCTACTACTCTCCAACATCGGAATTAACAAGATCAGCAGTCATGTGAGATTTAAACTTAGACCAACTTAGAAGCATCACAGCCGCTATAAGTGCCAGTGTCTCAGTCTTCGTCTGATATGGCAAAAATCTATAGCGATAAGCAGCCATCCTGGAATTGCTTTCTTGGTATAGAACATCTTGGGCAAAGTTCCCCCACCGCTCATCTATCAAATCAATTGTCATGCCAGCATGACCAGAAGGCAGTAGCATATTAGAGCCATGAAGACCAATTACTAAGCGACTTTCTGAATAAATACGGCATATTTCTTTTTCAATTTTTTCATTAAAACTATCGACCCTGTAATCTTCAATCCATTCGGGGAACTTAGTTTTTGTGCCCAGACCAGCCACAGCAAATTTTGCTTCTGGTACTTGCAACCTTATTTTCTCAAAGCACTGCTGAATTTTCATATTTTGCAATTCCAGTGCGATTTCTCCTTGATTCAGCTTTCTCAGACCTCGGCAAAGCAAACGGTTAACTAACAGGCGATCTTCCCGCCAAATAAAAGTAATTTTTATTTCCTCTTTCTCAAAGTTGTGTTTAGGTACTCCACTAAACCGCGTGATGTCAAACCGACTTGGATGAGAATAACCTTCACTGACGTAAATTTCTTCAAAACGTTTAGTTTCTTTCTCAACAAACTCAGCGAAGCTGGGATAGTAATTTTGACCATTTTGTAAAGAAATAGGCACTGTCCAGACTTCAGCAACTCCATCCGGAACCATCCACCTTAAAAACTTAGGAACTATCACCACTAATCCACACTCAGGATTGTCGTCTAAGTGCCTTTGTGCATTTAGCAACTTGAGCAGGGAGTGACCATAAAGATGGTCGATACAGTTTAAAATGATTACTCGCTTGCGCGGCTTAAAAATTTCTTTTGCAATCTCAAGTTTTTCGGAGCGAGGATTTTGGAGAGAGTTGAGTAACGCTTTCCCCAACCAATCCTTTGCGAAAGCATTCTCGGCAAAAACTGCTGCTTTCTTTAAATCGACTTGCAGGGAGTTTATGACTCCATGACCTACTTTCAGCTCGTCGATGATTTCGCTGCCGCATCCGCCGCACTTAGAATCTATAACAATGTGAATTCCCTGCCACAAAAGAGTTTTGGGATTAAGTTCTGTTCCGCAATAGGGGCAATTCGATCGCTGTTGGATGTTGGGTTTAATTTCAATCACTGTATTAATCCTTTGATTCTACGAGCTGCCTCGTATAAGTTGAGAGAGCGCCCGATAAATCTTCCAAAAGGCCGCAATTCCTTAATCATGAAATTGACTAATATGATCGTGTAAAAATAAGTTATCAGAGTAGCTGCAGTTGCGCCAAGAGCTCCATACTTAGGAATCAGTAGCAAATTTAACCCCACATTTAAAATAGATCCAACCACAGTCAAGTAAAAACCATAGCGCAACTGACCTTCTATAGTAAAATATGTGCTCCGCGCTACCCCAAAGTTAGTACCAAATTGCCCCCAAACATAGAGTGTCAAAACTGCTGCTGACTTCGCATAGTTATCACCGTAAAGCAAATGCACTATTAACGGAGAAAGCAATGAAATCGGGATTGCCACTCCTAACCAAAAAAACATCATGATATCCGAGTAAATTTGAAATTTATTTAGATATTCTTGATAATTATTATGTCTCAAATTCGCTAATTTGGGAAAAATAGAGCTAGATAGTATCATTGGCAAGAAATCGCAGATTTCTGAAATTTTAACAGCCGCAGCATAATACCCCAGTTCGGCATTCTTATTCATAGAACCGAGCATTATCTGATCGGTTTTCGAGTACACGTAAACTGCCAATCCTGACAAAATTATAGGCCAACTCTCCCAGAGCAATTCCTGGCTCCGCTCCCAACTGAATTGCCAATCCTTAATTTTATTGCCAGTAAGCTGATAAAAATATACATAAGCCATTCCTACCATTGCCACCTCTATCAATCTAATGCAGGCGAAGGCAAGTAGCGGAGCCTTAAATGTTACCAACCCAATTCTGACAGCGGCGACTAAAAAAGATACCGAATTCTTCGCCAATACTGTATATTTTGACTGGACTTGGGACTGAAACCAAAAATTTATGGCTTCAAAAGAATTAAAAATAGTTCCGGCGGCGATGATTCCCACTAGCCAGCGAGTCAGGCTGTCATTGGGCTTAAGTAGGCAAATCACGGTGACAGTTAACACCAGAGTAATCAGACCACCAATAAATTGCAGTCCGAAGGAAGTTCCTAGGGTCTCATTTTTGCATTCAGGGTTGCTAGCGATATCGCGGATGACGATTCTGCCCAATCCCATTGAGGCCACCGCACTAAATAGCGACACAAAGGCCAAGGCGTAGTTGAGTAAGCCAAATTGATCTGGCCCTAAATAGCGAGCCACCCAAAGGCCTACGACTAAACCCAAACCCATCTGTAAGATTTGGTCAGTGAACAGCCAAGCTATGTTGCTTAGTACCTGGCGCACACCCGGACCAAGCTTTTGACCTATACCAGCCAACTTGTCTAACATCGGCAACTTTAAATTTCTGTAAAATAAAAATATACTTTTTGAACTTTTTGTAATCTAGCCAGAGGAGCAATGATTTATAGTATATCATAAGACTAGCACTTATGCAGGATTTAAACCAATCACCCTAACTACAACTTTTACCACTATGTATTCTAAAATTTCAAATACCACACGATTCGTTTAACCTAAATGAGTAATAATCATTTAGGTTGAGCTCATTTACTATAACAACTGATGAGATTTGCAAGTGGGGTGTAACCCAACTTCTATTCCTACAAATGCAAAGGTGAAAGCATAATTCCTAGTTTACTGGGTATGAGACACTATGCTAATGCTAAAGCAGGATTAAAAGGCGAAAATGAAGTACTGAGAGCCAAACTTGGTAAATCTTGAGTAAGCAGTCTAGGCGTACCCAAAGCAAAAATGATGATAAGTTGGAGTTTGACATATGAAAACACCTGTGGCTTTTTTTGGATTTAATCGCCCTCATACAACAGAGAGGGTATTTGCAGCGATTCGGGAAGTTAAACCGCCTAAACTTCTACTCGTGGTTGATGGACCACGCTCTGATAAGCCAGAGGAATTTGAAAAATGTGCGGAGGTCAGGGCAATAATTGAAAAAGTGGACTGGGATTGTCAAGTTTATAAAAATTATGCTGAGGCTAATATGGGCTGTAAACATAGGGTAGCTAGTGGGTTAGATTGGGTGTTTAATACAGTAGAAGAAGCAATTATTGTGGAAGATGATTGCTTGCCAAATACATCTTTTTTTCAATTTTGTGAGCAAATGCTGGATTTATATAGAAATGAACCCAGGGTAATGATGATTAGTGGGACTAATTATTTGGAAGAATGGAAATCCGAGCGGCAAAGTTATCATTTTTCTTATTATGGAGGTATTTGGGGCTGGGCTTCTTGGCAGAGAGCTTGGCAATTTTATGATATTAATATGCAGGCTTGGAGCAATCCTGACGTGAAAGCAAAAATTAAAGCTATACTCGCTGATGAGGTTCAGTATAAAATTAGAGCGCGGGATTTGGAAAATACTTTTCAGGGTAAGGTAGATACGTGGGATTTTCAATGGAGTTTTTCTCGCTTGGCTCAAGGGGGCTTGTCGATAGTGCCTTGTGTCAATTTGGTGGCTAATTTAGGTTTTGGGTTAGCGGCTACTCATACTGGAACTATCAATAAGGAAATAGCAGAAATGAAACAATTAGATTTAATGTTTCCTCTTGAAATCAATGATAATCTGATCGGTGATAGAGAGTACGATAGATTAATGTTTGAAAAATTATTTATCAGTCATGAGAGTTTGATTGATAAGGCGATCAAACATTTTAAAAAAATCCCCGATAAACTCTGGTTAAAATGATTTTTTCCAATCCTAATGAAATGATACGAAATGTCACTGTCAACTTACTCAATTTAATGAAAAATAGGCTATGAAAACTATCTCAGTCTTGGATACCTCAATCTGTAGCTCTAATTTAGGAGACCAGATCATTATGAATGCAGTGAATAGCATTTTATATGAAATGTTTCCCGATCGACTATTTATTGATTTTCCTACCCATGATGTCATATCGAGCGATTCTTACCGCTTGATGACTAAAAGCAGTTTGATTTTTGTAGGTGGGACTAATTTATTGTCTTCTAACATGAACTCCTATAATCAATGGAAGGTCAGTTTAATGGACTCTCTATTTGTTACAGATATTACGCTAATGGGTGTGGGATGGTGGCAATACCAAAATCAGCCTAATTTATATACCAAAATTTTGTATAAACGGCTATTAAGTAAAAAATATCTGCACTCAGTGAGAGACAGTTACACAGAAAAACAGTTAAAATCGATCGGGATTAATAATGTAATTAATACTGCTTGTCCTACTATGTGGAAATTAACAGAGCGACATTGTGTCCAAATTCCTCAAGCTAAAGCAGAGGCAGTATTAGTTACTTTTACTGAGTATAATCAAAATCCTAGTTTTGATAAGCAGTTAGTGGAATTACTGAAACAGGAATATAAGTTAATTTATTACTGGACGCAACAGCCCAAAGATTATCAGTACATGAAAGATATATGTGGCGAGGGAGCGATTTATCTTAATCCTAGCTTATCAGCTTTAGATATGGCTTTGTCTCAGTATCCGGTTGATTATGTAGGGACACGATTACACGCTGGGATTAGAGCTTTACAATATAAAAGGAGAACTTTAATTCTGTCAGTTGATAATCGCGCTACAGAAATTTCTAAAGATACTAATTTGCCAGTCGTACAAAGAGATGATTTAAAAAGTGTGGCTAATTGGATTAATGCTAAAGAAGAAACTTTAGTAAAAATTCCTTTAGCAGCCATTAATGAGTGGAAAAAGCAATTTTTAGCGACTGTCAATAATTATTAGCTAACCTGTTATACCAATTTTATCTGAAGCTGCATATAATATAGAGATATAGCGTTTATCATAAAGATGAGGTACAATAACAGCAGTGAGTAAACCAATTCCAAAGATCGGATAATGTAACTTGATTGAAGGCAAACTCTATCGCTTTTGCTAATTCTCGGTAATTAGTCGTCTTGATAGAACGGAGAATGTTTTTGAGTTTTGACCATAAATGTTCAATTGGCGAGAAGTCGGGCGAATATGGTGATAAGTATATTAATTTTGCCCCTTGACTTTTGATGGCTTTTTCTATTTCTTCGCTTGTGTGAATAGTACAATTGTCCCTCACTACACAAGCACCTTTCCAGAGTTTTGGTACGAGCTTTCGGATGATAAAAGCCTCAAATGTAATTGTATCAGTTGTACCTATTAAGTTGACTGAGTTTAGGACTTCATTGACTGATATAGCTCCAATTATTGAGACATTTTTCCCTCGTTTATTTGGTTTTTGTCCCCGAACCCTTGAACCTTTTAAAGACCTAGCATATAACCTAACCATTGCCAAGTTGACTCCTGATTCATCAATGAATATTAAGTCTTTGAAACAAACTTATCGGACTTTTTGCCATAACTCATATCGCAGACCCTGAACTTTCTCAGTGCCTTTCACGCTCGGAAAGAGAGTTTTTTTTAGTCATGTTTAAGAGTTTTGTCATTCTTCCCATCGTTGCTGTACTCATGGTAAAACCAATTTTCTGGTACAGTAAATAACGGAGTTCTTCGAGAGTTGCATCATCCGAAGCTTCAATCAATTCGGCTAAAATCAGTAGTTGTTCTGCATTGAGTTTCAATTTGACTCCGCATCGCTCAGTTCGAGGAGCAATATGCAAGGGTCTCCCGATACTGTTTAACCAATTTTTGGACGAAACTTAGGGCTACACAAAAACGGTTAGCTATTGCTCTTTGTAACAGCGGTTCATTATGGTACACATCCATAATTTTTTTTTTGTCGGAAATCAAGAGAATAAGTTTTCATTTTTACTAATGTGTGATACTTACTAAAATCCTTGATATTTGTCATTCGAGTGACTGCTGTGGGTCGAGCGACTGTTCGCTCGCGCTCCATTTAATTAGAACCCCATAACATTTTGGGGTTCTATATTTTTCACTCCGTTCAAGTCAGTTATATCATACCTCATCTTTCTGATAAATGCTATAGAGTCTTTAATTAAACAGATTGGAGCAAGAATTAAGATTGTAGGTGTACTCCGGGAAAGAAAAAAAACGTGCCTCAAATTTTAAGACTCAGATGTGCGTATTTAAATAATGAGATTAAAATGGGTAGTTATGCTTAGTTAAAAAGCGGGATGCTCCCGGAACACTTGCCTATCAAGCAAAATCCGATTAGTCAGATGATATTATAGCGGTTATCAAAAAAGTGAGGTATGCCCATAGCCCTATACCCTATGTCCGATCCTGGATAGTACCTCATCTTTCTGAGAAGGCTATATCGCACAGCTTGACACATCTTCGATCCGCCCAAGGAACTTTATTTCATTCGACAGTGCGAGCTACAGAACGCCTTTTAGGGTTGCTGCTACTGTTAGAAGCGTTACTAGCATTGTCTAGGGCAAGTCTAACTGTCAACATTACATAACTCAGCCAAGGATTTCCGGTGGTCACGATATTACCTTCTGTGATGTTGCTCATAATAATAGACACCAGAAAACAAATAGGTATTCCCGCGTCTTCCAGCTTGCTACGACTCAAATACCGGACTGCATAAACCAAATTTAGCAGCAGGGAAATCATCATTAAGATTAATCCAGGCCAACCAAAGGCTAACAATATCCCGATCGGACCATTGTGAGGATTTTTTGGTTGAAATCCATTAGTAGTATAAATAAAATAAGCAGGAGTAGCGGGGCCTAACTTATCTTGTTGAAAAAAGCCATCGTATCCGTAGCCAAACCAGGGGCGCTGGTTGGCCGCATCAATTAACTGCGGCCAGAATTCGGTTCGCCCAGTTAAAGTCAAGTCCTTGCCTAACCCACCTACCACAATATCCTCTAGGTTGTCTATTACAAAAACTGTCATAATTATGCTGACCACCAGGAAACATATAATCGCAGTAAATGCCCACTGAAAACTTAATTTTTTTAGAAAATTTAGCGAGGAAACAGCAATTATTAATATGATAGTCATAACTAGAGCCCCTCCAGACTTATTGGCTCTCACTAGGTAAAAACACAAGAACATCATCCCCAAAGAAATCCAGCGTTCTTTCTGAGTTTTAGCTCCTTGAAAATAATGCAAATACCAAAATGCCGTACATAAAGCTAGGACTCCACCGAGGGAATTTTTAGCTTGCGTCAGACCTACAAAGTCGCCTGCTCCCGGTGGTTTAATTATAAAACTTCCCAAACCCAGTGCCGTGTATCCCCACCGCCAAAAATGAGATAGATCCTCCCATTTATATTGGGCTGCTAAGTAAAATCCGAAAGCCGTAAATGCTGAAAAAGCTAGACCAGATCTTAGTGTTTGTTCAGGAAATATAGACCACAATGTAGACAGTGATGGCATTAACATATAAAGTAGAAAAAAAGGATTCATAATCAATATTTTGAAAAAATAATCGATAAAGTTGCTACAAAATAATTTAATTCTAGATAATAAAATAAATACTACCCACGGGTAAAAAAAATAAGGCATCAATTTTAAAAAACCGCCTTTTGTGTCTTGCAAATTAATAAAATGAAAATAATTAAAAGGAACTTGTGTCAAAAAGGGAGAGATGAAAATATAAAAAATAGCAAAGGTTTTTTCCAAAACCAAACCTATTTTTTTGCGACTGGCTAATTGAAATAATAACAAAGTGACGATCGCGAATATAGCAATCAAAATTAATGTCAATGAAGAACTTCCTAAGATCAGCCCTTTCAGCATATTCGCTTTAGACACGGGTTCAGTCATAATTGCTTTCCTTTATCAAAAAATAGGTCAAGTTATCTATATCTAAAATATAGCGCTCAACCCGAAACCACGCTAACAAAAAAATTAGTCATAAAGCAAAAATACAGCATCCGCTTTTTGGGCGATCGCTTAAAATAATCAGCTTTTGACCCAGCACTAAAAAGGCTAAACTTATATAAATCATAGTGAATAAAATTAGGTGGCCTATGGTTAACCCCCATTTTCCCAGACAGATCGCCCCGTCGGTTGTGGGTTTGGTCTTGTTTGCTTCCACAGTCATCGGTGACCCCAGAAGCACCCCGGCACAACTGCCCATCCCGCTAGGCGCTGACCAAGCCCAGAATGTTGCGCCCATCAGGAGAAACCCCGAAAGCTATAAACTCGGCGGTGGCGATCGCATCCAAGTAGAAATACTCGAAGTACCCGAACTCAGCCGTGGCTACGAAGTTCTTTCCGACGGTTCAGTCAACCTGCCCCTGATCGGCTTGGTCTCCATCCGCGGCCGCACCTTAGTAGAAGCCACCAACATCATCCGCAACGCCTACCGCCGCGTCCTCAAAGATCCCATAGTCACAGTCAGCCTTGTCGCCGCCCGCCCCCTAAACGTCGGTGTCATCGGAGAAGTCACCCGGCCCGGAAACTTCACCATTACCCTAACTCCTGGCCCGGGAGCCTCGCCGAGTGTCCAGTACCCTACCGTCACCCAAGCGATCAGACTCGCAGAAGGCGTTACAGGTGTCGCCGACATCCGCAACATCCGCGTCCGCCGTCCCCAACGAGACGGCCCCGATCAAGTGCTCAACGTCAACCTGTGGAAATTCTTGCAAGAAGGAGACATCTCTCAAGACATCATTTTGCAAGACAGAGACACAATCGTGATTCCCACAGTCGCCAACTTCAACCAAGCAGAAGCTCGTCAATTTGCGATCGCCAACTTTTCGCCGCCACCAGAAAAACCTCGATCGATCTCCATCGTTGGCCAAGTCACCCGCCCAGGGGCTTACGTCGTTATCGGCGGCAACACCACAAACGACCTCAGCCGTGAAGGTTTTCCCACCGTCATCCGGGCGATTCAGCTAGCCGGTGGCATCACATCCGATGCCGACATCCGGCAAATCCAAGTGCGCCGCGTCACCAGAAGAGGCGAACAAATTATCCCAGTCAACCTGTGGCAGTTCCTAGAGTCCGGCGACGGTGCCCAAGATACAATCCTCCAGGAGGGAGACACGATCGTCGTACCCAAAGCCACGATCGTCAACCCCGCAGAAGCTGGTGTGCTCGCTAGCACTAACTTTGCCCCCGTCGGCATTAACGTTTTTGTAGTAGGAGAACTCAGAACATCCCTCGATCCCTTGAGGCTCCCAGCTAATGCCACGCTGAATCAAGCTTTAATTTCCAGAGGATTTTTTGGCTACGAGAATACCAGAGCTAGAAGGGATAAAGTTGAGCTAGTCCGCCTCAATCAGGACGGTACAGCTACTAAACGGACGATCGAAGTCAATTTAACTCAAGGAATTAACGAAGAAACCAATCCTCAACTTCGTAACAACGACATGATTATCGTATCTCGCAAGGGTCTCGTCAATTTTGTCGATCGCATGAACGCTGTAATCGGGCCTGTCGGGCCAGCTACGGGGGTGTTAAATTTTATAAACGTTCTCCGATTTTTATTCAGGTAAGAATGCGGCCGGCGGGTGAGGGGGATAATTCCTGGCAAAGGCTAGAATAAACTAAACAATAAGATTACCCAGCCGCGACCTGGTAGCTTCAAAAATATCAACCTCAAAAATATCAACCTCAAAAATACCCAGGCTGAATATGGATAACAGACAAGATTACCAACCCTTCACGCCCAAATCTAATGGCAAACTGCCTGACTTTTCGGCTCAGAACTACAGAGATACCTTCGTTCAGGAAACAGAGGAAGAAAAGCTAGACTTGTCCTGGCTTGGAGGAGTCCTGCGCCGCCGCTTCCTGGTGATGGCGGCAGCCACCATTGCTTTGAGTACCATCGCAGGAATAGCAATCGTTGTCACTTCTAAAAGCACAAAGATAGACTATGAAGGTTCTTTTTCCCTGTTAGTAGAACCAGCCACAGTTGAAGGTTTACAATCCAAACAATTAAACAATACTCTCGGTGCAGACTTGGCAAGAATTAATATAGAAGGAATTAGCTTATTAGACTACGAAACCCAAATTAGGATTTTACGCAGTCCCAAAATGATGGAGCCTGTGGTGAAGGAGTTGCGAACTTGGTATCCCAAAATGACCTACACCGAATTGACATTAAAAATGTCGATAGACCGTGTAAGCTACACGAAAGATGGCAAACAGCAAGGTACAAAGATTTTAAGAATTCGCTATAAAGATTCAGAGCCAAAGAAAATTTATGCCGTCTTGGATAAAATTTCTAAAGCTTATCTAGAATATAGCTTGCAGCAGCGTCTGACGGGTATCAATCAAGGCATTAAATTTATAGATATGGAGATGCCCAAGCTCCGAGAAAGAGTAGAAGTTCTGCAACTGCAAGTCCAAAGACTGAGGCAGCAAAGTAACTTGTTTGACCCCCAACTAGAGGGAAGATCTCTGTCAGAACAAGTTCAAAGCATTAGGGGCCAGCAAGTAGGACTCCGAGTAGAGCTAAAAGGGCTGCGTAACCTTTACCAAAGCTACGAACAATTACTTAAAGAAAATAATCCCCAGGGGTTGCTGGTGACCCAAGGACAAGCTTACGCTGGACTGTTAGGTCAAATTCAGAAGGTTGACTCAGATTTGTCATACAAATTAGCTCAGTACAGAGAAGATAGTTTGCCAGTTTTAGCACTGCGTAAAAGTCGGGAACAACTGATTTTAACCGCGAATCAACAAGCAAGACAAGTGGTGATGGGAAATTTAGAGACCCAAATCAAAGCATTTGAAGCGCGCGATCGCGAAATGACTGCTTTGCAAAAGGATCTCAACCAAAAAATTTCTAATTTTTCAGTGACAACGCGGCAATACGACAATTTACAGCGGGAACTGCAAGTAGTTACTAAGAGTTTTTCAGACTTTTTGGCAAAACGAGAAGCTTTGCGGATTGATGCAGCTCAGCAGCAAATACCTTGGGTACTGATCAATCCTCCAGAAATTCCGCTAGACAAATTTGGCAAGTTTGTCACGGCTACCGTCAAACAGACCAAAAAACAGTTAGCGCTGGCGGTAATTTTAAGCAGCCTGCTGGGCATAGCAGTAGGCTTGCTAGTAGAGGTGCTAAATAATGTTTTCCACACTCCAGAATCGCTGAGAACAGCCACAAGATTGCCAGTGCTAGGGGTGATTCCGTTTACCAAAAAAGTTAAGCGGCGACAAACGGCTAGACCTAGGAAACTCACATCGGCTCGATCGCACTCGAAGTCAAAAGTCGAAGTTGTTCAACCTGTCGAAGTCACACCGACTGCTGCGATGCTGGGAGCCAAAAGCATTTTTAGCGAATTCGACTATCAATTTTTAGAAGCATTTCGATCGCTCTACACGAACATTCACTTGCTCAGTGCAGGTAGGACATTTCGATCGCTCTTAGTCGCCTCAGCAGCAGCCGGAGACGGCAAATCTACAGTAGCTTTGCACCTAGCCGCTATAGCAGCAGCAGTCGGACAGCGAGTATTGTTAGTAGATGCAGATTTGCGCTGCCCGCAAATGCACGCTAGGCTAGGACTGCCAAACCTGCGCGGCCTCGGCGATGCCATCTCCACCGATATCAGCCTCAACGATGCGATTCAACGAGCCCCGAACCAAGAAAATTTGTTCGTACTCACTGCCGGTCAAATTCCCCCCGATCCGATCAAGCTGCTTTCTTCCAAAAAAATGCAGTATCTGATGGAGCAATTTCAAGCATTTTTTGACTTAGTGATTTATGACAGCCCGCCACTATCAGGCTTAGCAGACGCTCACTTGATCGCGGCTCACACCGACGCTACGATTATGGTCGTGCAAATGGCCAAAACAGACCGATCGCAAGTTAGCAAAGTTTTAGAAGAATTAAAATTTTCTGGAGCTTCTGTCTTGGGAGTGGTGGCTAACGGCTGCAAAGACTCGAATCACAGCTACCGACAGCGCCCGGTGGGTATAGAGACGCTCTACGATCAAAAGCTCTCGACCTTAGGTACACAAAATCAAAATTAGACAAATTTTGATCCTAGTGGCGGCGGCGCGCCGCCGTCCCTCGGTCGGAAACGCACAACCAAGCAGCACCTTGATTTTTTCACAAAGGTACTATTTGAGAAAGAAAATGATAGACTAACGGACATAGCCTCGCGTGTCAACCGAGATTGCGCGGATATTTGAGATTTCGCGATGATTCTTGAGAAAATGATTGGGAAATCAGCAAACGTGGGTAAACTACATCTAGCAGAGCGCAATCTCGATCGGCAACAGACACCTTTGAAGGCGAACGTTAATGCAAACGTTAATGTGAACGTTTCAACCCAGAAACTTGGTAGGGATTTTTCTATGAGTACAGTTATGGTTGTTGATGATAGCGTCACTCTGCGGGAGATGATCGCCGACTTGCTCAAAGGTAGGGGACTCAACGTCACAGTAGCTAGTGATGGCGTAGAAGCTCTAGAGCAAATCAAAGCCAACCGCCCGGATTTAGTTGTTCTGGATATCGTGATGCCCCGGATGAACGGCTACGAAGTCTGTCGCCGGCTCAAAAGCGATCCCAAAACTCAGAATTTACCAGTGGTAATGTGTTCGAGCAAAAGCGAAGAGTTCGATCGCTACTGGGGAATGAAACAAGGAGCAGACGCTTACATTGCTAAGCCATTTCACCCTCAAGAATTGGTGGGAACTATCAAGCAACTGCTGCGTGGTTGAAATTGAGGAATAGGGACAGAAAAAAATGTTTTGAGTGCTGCCGATTTCTGATCCCGCAGCCTCTCTAAACTACTCGATTGACAATAGTCCAAACATCCCCGTCCGATCGCACGTAGGGAACAGAAATACTTTTAAAACCCGTAATAAAAGGTTTGTAATAAACCTGCCAGTAACTGGGACTAATTTGGTCGGCGATGGCTTTAAGTTCTTTCACTTCAGCAGCCAGTTCCCCCGCCAGTTGGTTAATCCGTTCCGCGTGTCCGCGAGCGAGTTCTCTTCCCTCTTCAACTTGCTGCTCCATCGGACTGATTCTTTGCAAGTTTACCGACTGCTGCTGTTTTTGATTCAGTTGAGCAGACAAAGCTGCGATCGCGTCATCTATCCCTTTGACTTCTGCCGAGACTTCTGCTGTTTCCCTCGCGTGACGGCGGTAAGCATCGGCGATGGCTTGAGGCGAATCACCTGCGGGGACAGCAGCGCCAATGCTGAGCTGCTGGCGTTCCCGGCGCAAAGCTTCGATTTGAGAGCAAATTGCCTCTATGTCTGTCTGAAGTTTGTCCACTTAATTACCGCGTGGTTTTTGGATATTTTAGCATATTAACACAAATTAATCAGTCGATCGCCATTTTATGACAGGTTCGTAGTTAGGACTTTAGTCCTTTCCGAATGCGGACAGTCGTCCTCACTACAAACCAACTTTATGACAGGTTCGTAGTGAGAATTTTAGTTTTTTCCGAATGCGGACAGTCGTCCTCACTAGGAACATAATTACTAATAATTAATTGGGTTATTTTAATTGGCGATCGCTTGCAGCTTCAAACTGACGATCATCTCCACCAAGACATCGGGTTGCCGGTTTAGCCAGATGCCGATCGAAACCAGCTTTCAAAGCCATCGCGCGGTCTTCCTCCCTAGCATAAGCCGTCAGGGCGATCGCCCGCAATTTCCCTCCTTTTCCCCCAGTCAAACAGCGCAGCTTTTTCAGCAGCCAATAGCCGTCTTCCTCGGGCGTTCCAATATCGCTCACCACAACATCCGGCACAAACTCAGCAACAGTCTCCAACGCCTCTGCTGCTGAGGATGCAGCCCTGACAGCCCCCGGAATCTGCCAAGACAAACGTCATAAATTCCCGCGAATCAACCTCGTCATCAACCACCAAAACCTTAACTCCCCGTAAATTACCAGCGCCCGCAAACACCTGCGCTTCCTCGCAGGCGATCGAATTTATCTGAATCCAAAGAAGGCCCAAAGCAAAATTCGAGCCGAGATCCAGTCCCGGACTCTGGGCCAAAACCCTGCCGCCGTGCAGTTCCACCAACTGCCGCACAATTGATATCCCCGGCCCCAAACCACTATAATTGCGAGTAATCGTAGCATCGGCTTGCCGGAAAAACTCAAACACCTAGGACAGAAAATTTGCAGCAATCCCAATTCCCCTATCCGTAACAGCCAGCTCAACTTCCCAATCAAGTCGCTTGATTCACGGCGCTGCAAGTAAATCTAAAATCGCCGCGCAAAAAAAGGAGTTTTTATCTATTGATTTAAGTTAAATTTTGTGGTATATTTTAAATAATGGGAGTGGAAAGTTTAATTTTAAAATTGCCACCACTTCAATTATCTAAAATATACTTTATAAATTCAACTCTGTCAAGCTTTTTACTCAAAAAAAAGGCGATTTTTTAAATTTTTTATTCAGAAAATATTGTTTAAAAGGGAAGAAATTGGTAGGAAGCGAACCGCAAATAAACGGAGATTTACGCGGATAATTTTTAGGGGTAGTTGTCGGGTGCGTCGCTACCCTAAAAGTCGATTTTTTTTAAGGATTTTTAATGACGGCGCACCCTAGGATTACTGCTGCATGACTTTTGATAAATGGTATAGCATCAAATCCGCTGGTATCGGAATTATAGTCTGGGAAGAAGACGATCGCACTGCACGGAGAAAATGATGATTTTGAGTGCAGTGTCCGAACAAGATAATTAGGCAATAACAGCGGCTTTCATTGTCAAAATGCGATCGATCGCATCCTCAACTACTTTATCTGGAGTCGAAGCACCAGAAGTAACGCCCACCACAATATTACCATCAGGCAGCCAATTTTGGGTGACCATCAAATCTCCCCCTAAAGGCTTGTGTTCGATGCGATTTCCCGGTAAAATGCGATCGGCAGAATCAATGTGATAAGAAGGAAGAGTTTTGTCGATCGCAATTTCCTGCAAGTGAGTAGTATTAGAAGAATTAAAACCGCCAATCACCAGCATCAAATCCAACTTTTCCTCAACCAAGCTCAACATAGCATCCTGCCGTTCCTGAGTTGCATCGCAGATAGTATTAAAACTCAGAAAATGTTCATTAAGATTGGACGGCCCAAATTTCCGCAGCATCGTCTTTTCAAATAACTTACCAATATTCTCAGTTTCAGTTTTGAGCATAGTAGTTTGATTGGCAACCCCTACCCTCTCCAAATCTACATCCGGGTCAAAACCAGCAGAATAAGCCTTGCTAAACTTAGCCAAAAACTCAGCGCGATCGCCCCCGTACAAGATATAATTGCTGACATATTCAGCTTCTGCCCAGTTCAAAACAATCAAATACTTATCAGCAAAAGAACTGGTAGCAACAGTTTCCTCGTGCTTGTACTGACCGTGAATAATCGAAGTATAATCTTTCTTCTTGTGCTTCTCAACAGTATTCCAAACCTTAGAAACCCAAGGACAAGTAGTATCAACAATCTTGCAGCCCTTATCATTAAGCAACTGCATTTCTTGGACGCTAGCCCCAAAAGCCGGTAAAATTACCACATCGCCGCTACTGACAACCGAAAAATCTTTCTGTCCTTTTTCAACAGCAATAAAACCAACCTCCATATCGCGCAAATGCTGATTGACAGAAGGATTGTGAATAATCTCATTAGTAATCCAAATCCGTTGGGTGGGGAAATGCTGGCGAGCCTCATAAGCAATAGCCACAGCGCGTTCCACGCCCCAGCAAAAGCCAAAAGCCTCAGCCAGCCGGATGGTGACGCCACCGCGCTCAAGCCTGTAATTGTTGTCGCGAATTTGCTGGATCAGACTGCTTTGATAAGCAGTCTGCATCACGTCAGCCACCTCAGCTTCGTGTCCAAAACCCTTGCGGTGGTAGTTTTCAGACTGTTGGAGCGATCGTTTAAAAGCTTTAGTATCCATGCGGTATTGAGTTCAAATCTAGGTGAATTACCTTTGATTTTAGAAGGCCTGGGGGGCGATCGGGATTATTTGTTTCAGTAGGGAGGGATGAGATATGCTATTTGTGTGATCGACACAGTGAGAGGGAAGAGGGAATGAACCGCGAAGGCGCGAAGGACACGAAGGAAGAAGAAAGAAGAATGAGAGAATTGGGCGAACAGGTAGAACAGTTGGCTTATAGAGCGATTGGGGCCGCGATCGAGGTGCATCGGCTGTTGGGCCCAGGATTTTTAGAATCAGTGTATCAGGAATCCTTAGAAGTTGAATTTGGGATACGGGGGATACTTTGTGAGCCTAAAAAGCCAGTAGCAATCACCTACAAAAGTCATCAAGTCGGCGAAGGTCAATTAGACTTTCTGGTTGGCGATATCCTGATTGTCGAACTAAAAGCTGTCGAAAAGCTAGCTCCCATCCACGAAGCCCAAGTTATCTCCTATCTCAAAATGACAAAAAAAAACCTAGGCCTTCTCATCAACTTCAACGTTCCCATCCTCAAAGAAGGCATCAAACGAATAATTCTCTCATCTTAACCCTTCTTCCTCCTCTTCCTTCGCGCTCTTTGCGCCTTCGCGGTTCGTTAAAAAAAGCGTAGAAACGCAGATAACTGCATCTCTACACGATCGCACTTACCCGAAAAAATCAGCCTCCCACCTTCTTCGGCGCAAAAGGAGAACCAGATTCAAAGGAACTGAAACCGCCGGCAAAATCCTCACCGTAAGCTTCTTCCCCGTGTTGGCCGATATCCAAGCCTTGGTCTTCAGCAGATGACGGTACTCGCAGTTCCATAAACTGCCCCAAAATTTTCAAAATCACAAAAGTGCCGACAGCCGCAAACACGTAAGTAGCGAGAACACCTATAAACTGGGTCACGACTTGCCCCGGATTTCCAGCAAACAGCCCGTCATTTCCGGCAGCGTTAACGGCTTTAGTCGCAAATACGCCAGTCAGCAACGCCCCTACAGTCCCGCCGAGGCCGTGAATCGGGTAGGTATCTAAAGTGTCGTCAAATCCCAGCTTAGCGCGCCAGCTAACGGCAAAGAAGCAGCAAACCGAAGTGATCGATCCGATCAAAAGCGCCCCCACTGGCAGCACGAATCCAGCGGCGGGTGTGATTCCTACCAATCCCGCTAGGAAACCGCTAGCAATTCCGACTGCTGTCGGTTTGCCTCTGAACACCCATTCGATGATTGTCCAAGTTAAGCCGCCGCCTGCGGTAGCAATCATTGTGGTGACAAAAGCTACTGTGGCTAAGGAACCGGATGCCAAAGCGCTACCGCCGTTGAAGCCAAACCAGCCGAACCACAGCAGTCCAATTCCTAACAAGACGTAGGGTACGTTGTGGGGTGTGTGGGGCTTGTTCAAGTGGTCTTTGCGGGGCCCGATTACCCAAGCTGCGACTACGGCTGATACGCCGGAACTGATGTGGACGACTGTACCGCCGGCAAAGTCTAGAGCTCCGATCGCTCCGAGCCACCCTCTACCCCAAACCCAGTGCGCTAAAGGTGAGTAGATGAAGGTTGACCACAGCAGCACGAACCAGAAGTAGGTTTTGAATGTTACCCGTTCGACGATCGCCCCGGAAATCAAGGCGGGAGTGATGATGGCGAACATCATCTGGTAAACCATGAATACTTGGTGGGGTATTGTCGGTGCGTAGCCGATCGGATCTGGTTTGTCTGCGACGACGTTGTTTAAGAACATCCAGTCCAGGCCGCCAATGAAGCTTTCGATCCCTTTAGCAAAGCCTTGGGAGGCTGGAGTGGAAACGTCAAAGGCCAAACTGTACCCCCACAGCGTCCAGGTGACTCCGATCAGTCCCATCATGACTAAGCTCATCATCATGGTGTTGAGGACGTTGCGCGATCGCACCAGTCCTCCGTAGAAAAACGCTAGTCCTGGTGTCATTAACAACACCAGTGCTGATGACACTAACATCCATGCCGTATCGCCGGTGTCGATCGGATTCGCCACCACCGCAGCCGCCGCAGGAGCAGCAGCAGGAGCATCTTGAGCTAAGGCATTGTCCATCAGCGGCCCGCTTAACAGCCACAGTGCGAGGATGCCGATCGTGAAACTTCTTTTGAACACGTTATTTTTACCTTCTAATACTCAGCATTTTTTAGGGAAGACGGAGCCGATTTTAGATGCGAGGATTTTAGATGCAATAGTTATTTGGTTTTAAGTCCCTGTTTGAGCGGAACCAATCTTCAATAGATAATTCCCTAGTCCTCAACTGCCCGACTTCACACAACTGGATCGATCTAAATTGGTCAACTATCAATCTAATAGCCTATGCCTTTTGGATTGCACCATTTGTAGAAACTATTATTCTGTATCAAGGTATACTAGATATTTCAAAAATTGGATTTCTTAAATATATTTCCCGGTATTTGACATAACCCGTGGAAGCGGAAACGGGACAGGGAAGAAAGCTATAAAGGCTTCCTTCGGCTACGCTGGCTGATAAGTCGCGATCGGGTAAAGAAGGGAAGAGTTCGGGAGAATATAAATTGATCCTCGATCTTTCTCACTGCTGACTACGAGTGATGACTGCGAGTGATGACTAGGGCTTGCCGAATAGAACTAGAAGTTATGACTGCCTAGGGTTTCAAGATTTTTAAACACAAAAAATAGCTCTCGTTATGACCTTTGTCGGCTCAAAATCCTTGCATTTCGGTGGAAAATTGTGGAGTAAATTTGGGGATCCATCTCCGAATCTCCCATTTTTCAAGCTGTTTGGCACCTAGATTCGATTTGTGGACTTTTTCAGCAAGTCCTCACTATTGACACTCCCCGGCCTTAAGGCAAGGGGATTCTTAAGACATTTATGTCTTAATATCCCACGTTTGCGTGGGTTCCCAGGCTGACTACGTTTGCAGCGTAGCTGCGTAGTCATATCTCCTCAAAAATCTTTTGGGCGTAGACTTTCCCCCAGTCCGGGGGTAGGTTTTTATATCTTGTCTGATTTAGTTATTCTAACATATTCATTTGTTAAGATGGATTTGTTGTTTTACTTAACAATGGAAAAAAGCCGTTCTCAAAAGACGAGGTTTTAAACCCAATTTTCTGATAACGTTCGCTCGGAGGGACAGCACTAATGACTAGCCTTCGGCTTCGCGATCAGCTAAAATGACTATTGACTAATGACTATTGACTATTGACTATTGACTAATGTTTTAACTGCATCTGAGCAAACATTTGCAGGCCCGATCGCCAAACCAGATAACCCCGATCGTTAAGGTGCAAGCCGTCTGTACTCAGTTCGATTGGTAAATTGCCGTCAGCATCCGCAAACAGCGGCTGCAAATCGAGATACAAAACATTTTCAGAACTAGCAATTTCTTTGAGCCGCCGATTGATGGAGCGAATCCGACTGTTAGGAATCGCCAGCAGCCGATCGCGATTTTCCCAAGTTGCTTGTTCCCCGCTGTGCGGCAAAATCGACTGCACCACCACTTGTGCTTTCGGGTGAGCCCACCGCAAATCGCGAATAATCTGCCGCTGATTGTCCAAAATCCCTTCGTCGGTGGCGCCCCGCAGCAAATCGTTAATCCCGATCATGACAAACACCGTATCGGGTGCCGTGCGATCTAACAACTGCAAGCGCTTGAGCAAACCCACGGAAGTCTCCCCCGAAATCCCTTGATTGAGCCAAATGCGATCGGGCGGCAACATCTTTGCTGGAAACCACATACTCAAAGAATCCCCAGCCAAAACACTGAGTTTGGGGGGTCGATTCGCCGCCACCGCCTCAGCTTCCCGGCCCAACTGCATCACCCACTCCTGGTAAGTCCATTTGTGTCGCTGTCCCGGAACCGGTACCTCTAGCAATGTCTTTGCAGAGTTTGTCGCCGTCACAGAGCGAATTAGTTCCTCAGTGCCTCCTGCAACCGCAGCACTCTCAGGAGAGCTTTCTGTCATGTTGTGTCCTCTGGCGAGCATTTGAGCGATCGCGGCTATTAGTAGCGCGTTTGTCACCAGAGATAAGAAAGCCCAAACCGGCATTTTTTTCGATCGCCTAACTTCCATCCCTAAGAGGGATTTATGAGTTCTACTTTTGCTAACTCCTCCAAACTTCTCCATAAACTCAAACGATTTGCAGACACCACACTGAATCATTAGCACTAATTGCTGCATCAATTTTGACCGCTCGATTTTCGCCTCAATTCTTGTCATGAATAAACCACTGTGCTGTGGGAGGGCGCGACGGCGATGCAGAACTTTGCTTTTTGGCACTACTTTATCATAAAAAATATGGCTGCCAAACTTTCTGGCACACAAATCTGACAATTTGAGATTTGAGATTTGAGATTTGAAATTGGGGTATGAGTTACTACATAAGGATTGAGGGCTGTTTTAGAGGTGCGTTTTTTTTTAAAGAGGGTTAGACGCACCAACCCGTTTTGTTAAGGTGAATCAAGCCCTAGATTAACCTACAAATCGCCGATCTAGGGCCAGAAAGCTGAAGAAAGTCGATCGATCGCACCCTCTCAAGGAGCGATCTAAAGTTTAGTAGTCCTCCCGCCAGAGCTTCCAGCATAACCGCCGTAGCTGGTCTCACTTCTGTTTTCCAAGCTAGTTTCCTTCACAAAACCAGTGTAAGCTTCCATCCCGTGTTCGCCGATATCCAAACCTTCAGCCTCCTCAGCAGGAGAAACGCGGATACCCAGCAAAGCTTTTAGTGCCACCCAAAAAATCGTGCTCAGCAAAACAGTCATCCCGCCTACAGAAATAACGCCCACCAACTGCGCCCAGAGTTGACCGAAACCTCCGCCCACGAGCAATCCGGCTGCCGGGCCTGCGGTATAAAGACCTGTTGTCGGCCCGTCAGCAAACAAGCCCACTGCCAGAGTCCCCCAGATGCCGCAGACTAAGTGAACTGAAGTTGCCCCTACAGGATCGTCTACTTTCAAGTTGTCGAAGAAAGTTACGGCGAAAACTACCAGGATGCCGGCGATCGTGCCGATAATGGCAGAGTTGGGTATGTTGATCCAAGCACAGCTAGCTGTTACCCCGACTAAGCCTGCGAGGATGCCGTTGATAATCATCGAAAGGTCGGGTTTGCCCAGGTAAAGCCAAGCTGTAATCGTTGCAGCAACTCCCCCGAAGGCACCGGCGGTGTTGGTGGTGATGGCGATGTGGGAGATTGCATTTGGATCGAGTGCCATTGTCGAACCGGGATTGAACCCGAACCAACCCAACCACAGAATCAAACAGCCCAGAGTCGCGATACTCATGTTGTGTCCCGGCATTGCCACAGTATCGCCGTCGCGATACCTGCCCATCCGCGGCCCGAGAAATGCCGCTCCCATCAAAGCAGCCCAACCGCCTACCGAGTGAACCACTGTCGAACCGGCAAAATCCCAAAATCCGGCTGTTGCCAGCCAGCCGCCGCCCCAAATCCAGTGTCCGGTAATCGGGTAAGCAATGCCTACTAACAGCAAGCAGAAAATTAAGAATTCCAGGAATTTAATGCGCTCTGCAACGGCCCCAGAAACGATCGTGGCAGCAGTTCCGGCAAAAACTAATTGGAAAAAGAATTTAGCGTTGAGGGGTACTCCCGTCCAGTTTAATGCGGTGAAGATGCCTTGATAAGCATCTCCTGTGGCGGGGCTGTTGTCAGCTACATTCCACAGGAAAAATCCGCCGCTGCTGCCGATAAAACCGTTGCCGTTGCTGAACATTAATGCAAAGCCGATCGCCCAATACGCCAGCGTTGACAGTGCAAAAACAATCAAGTTTTTGGACAGCACGTTAACCGCATTTTTTTGACGGCAAAAACCGGTTTCCAACATACCGAAACCCGCGTTCATAAAGAACACTAGCATTCCCGTCACCATTACCCACATGGTATCCATGCCTACTTTGAGGCTTGCCAATTGTTGCTCGGTGGTTGGGGCGGCAGGCGTTTGGGCGACTGCGGCATATCCCCAAAGCGAGAATACGATCGCAGCTAAGGGTATGCAGGCTTGCCAACTCGGGCTCAGGCGGGCGATCGCCCTTTGTAATTTCTGGAACCTGTTAACTTTTGTAAAAGATTTCGCTGGTAAATCTAAAGACTCCCGCCTGAATTGTTTCGATTTTTTTTTCCCGACAGTCATTTTGATCATTTTCGCCCTTTTTATAACTGTTCCGATCGGTAAGAACCCGAAAACTTTCCAATTCTACTACAGAAGTTTATAGATTATTGTTCAGATTGAGATAGTTCTGATAACCTACATTTTCTAGCTGATTTTGTTTATTCATTACAGATTCGGACAAATTTTTGCGGTATGCGAGGACTCGATCTAGCAATTCTGGCTGAGAAACTGCTAATATTTGAACTGCCAGCAAGCCGGCATTTTTAGCATTGCCGATCGCTACTGTTGCCACCGGTATCCCGGCTGGCATTTGCACGATCGAGTACAGCGAATCTACCCCTTGCAGGTGGCGGCTCGGTACCGGCACGCCAATCACTGGCAAAGGAGTTAAAGATGCTACCATTCCCGGCAGATGTGCCGCTCCCCCAGCACCTGCGATAATGACTTTCAAGCCCCGTTGGTGAGCGGTTTGGGCGTATTCTACCATGGGTAGGGGAGTGCGGTGGGCCGAGACGATCGCCACAGAGCAAGGTATGTTGAATTCTTCGCAAATGGCGATCGCATCAGACATGGTAGGCAAATCCGAATCGCTGCCCATAATAATTCCAACTATCGGTTCATTCATGCAATTTTCAGATATGAGATTTCAGATTAATGGTAATTTAAAATTATGGCGTTAACTAAAATTTAGATATTTTGTAGCCAAACTGATGCAGGAGAGCAATTTAGTCACAAGCCAAGAATGCAGCAAGCAAAAAGCTTCGCATCCTCATCACCAGCCCCCAGATCGAGGCGAACAAATCTCAAACTTGTAAGGCAAAACCGAAGGATCTAAAATATGAAATCTCAAATCTAAAATCGGATGCAAGTATTTAAAATCTGAAAACTCACACTTGCATTACGAAGCCGAAATATCTAAAATCTCAAATCTACTAAAATCTCAAATCTAAAATCGGATGACTGAAGTCACAACCCCAACTGCCTCCCCCATCAATATTCTCAATGCTCGCATCCCCGGCTACAAGGAGCTGCAAATGCTTGCTGTTGACGAAGCGGGCATCATTCAAGAAGTTTGCCCGATGGATGCAGTATTTAAACGGATTTGTCCTCCAGATTTGCAAGTGGTTGATGCAGCAGGCGATTGGATTTCCCTGGGCGGTGTTGACTTGCAAATTAACGGAGCTCTCGGTTTTGCTTTTCCCGATTTAGAAAGCAAAGATATTGAAGTTTTATCGAAAATTTCTCAATTTTTATGGAATCAGGGAATAGATGCTTTTTTGCCAACTTTGGTAACAACTTCGCTGAAAAAGTTTAGGCGATCGCTCTCGACGGTAGCTGATTATATCCGCAGTGCAAAAAACGCTGCTCCAGCAACAAATAATACAAAAACAGCGGAAATTATCGGCGTTCACCTCGAAGGCCCTTTTCTCAACCCGCAGAAGCGAGGAGCTCACCCCGTTGAGTTTTTACTACCGCTAACTATAGAGAATGTCAAACAAGTTTTAGGAGATTGTGCCGAAGTTGTCAAAATAATTACTTTAGCACCTGAATTAGACAGCACGGGCGAAGTCATTCCCTACTTGCAAAGTTTGGGAATTACCGTCAGTCTCGGACACTCCCAAGCAACGGCAGAGCAAGCGCAGCAAGCACTTGCCAGCGGTGCTTCAATGGTAACTCACGCTTTTAATGCGATGCCGAGTTTGCACCACCGAGAACCGGGTTTGTTGGGCGCTGCGATCGTTTATCCGGGCGCAAAATGCGGTTTAATTGCTGACGGAAAGCACGTTTCTCCCACAATGATCGATTTTTTGCTTCGCGCAGGCGGCTACGAAAAAGGCATTTTTTTGGTCAGCGATGCTTTAGCTCCTTTGGGTTTGCCTGACGGTGTTTATCCTTGGGATTCCCGACAAATTGAAGTCAGAAAAGGTACGGCTTGGGTAAGATTGGATTACCACACGCCCCTGGAATCTGCTACTTTGGCAGGTACAACTCTGCCACTGTTGGCGGGAGTGCAGAATTTGGTGAAGTGGGGGATTTGCGAGCCAGAAAGTGCGATCGCCCTAGCAACTGAATCTCCCAGAAAGGCGATCGGACTTTCGGGAATTATCGGCCAACCTGCTGCTCAACTGTTGCGCTGGAATTTGAATGAAGCGATAAAACAATTAACTTGGCACAGACTATTTTAGATTTTAGATTGTAATGGGGAATTGGGAATGGGGAATCGCGAATGGGGAATGGGGAATTGGGAATTGGGAATGGGGAATTGGGAATTGGGAATGGGGAATTGGGAATTGGGAATTGGGAATTGGGAATTAAGAATTGGGAATGGGAATTTTTCCTAATGACTGATGACTGATGACTGATGACTAAGGACTAATGACTAATGACTAATGACTAATGACTGATGACTAATGACTGATGACTGATGACTGATGACTAATGACTAATGACTTCTGCTATAATATCAAACCGTTGGCAATAACTCAGCAGCAGGCAGATCGATGAATTTGGTAGACGACAAGACTATAGTTAGACAGTATTTTAACTCGACGGGATTCGATCGCTGGCAGCGAATTTACGGCGACGGCAAAGTCAACAAAGTGCAGCTAGACATCCGCACCGGGCACCAGAAAACGGTGGATACAGTCATCGAATGGCTGCAAGCTGACGGTAATTTGGCCGGGCTGAGTATCTGCGATGCCGGCTGCGGTGTGGGATCTTTGAGCATTCCCCTAGCTGAGGCTGGGGCAATTGTTTGCGCTAGCGATATCTCTGAAAAGATGGTAGCAGAAGCCTACGATCGATCGACAGCCGTTCCCGGCAAGCTGTACAACATATCCTTCGCCGCCCAGGATTTGGAAGCTTTAACGGGCAAATTTCACACGGTTATTTGCTTGGACGTGCTGATCCACTATCCTCAAAATAAAGCCGCGGAAATGATCGCTCACCTAAGTTCGATCGCCCAATCGCGACTAATTCTCAGTTTTGCCCCAAAAACTTTAGCACTCACCGCCCTCAAAAAATTTGGCGAACTTTTCCCCGGCCCGAGCAAAACTACTCGCGCTTACCAGCACCGCGAAGCAGATATTATCAAAATCCTAGAAAGCAACGGCTTTGTTGTTAACAGAACAGCCATGAACAGCACTAGCTTTTACTATTCTCGCTTGCTGGAAGCTGTGCGGAAATAGGGTCAAAATATCTGCCTCTTCTGAAGCGAGTTTAGAGCATTTATGGGCGGGGTGGGGGCGGGTTTATACAATTTATTAGTAGCTGTCAAAAAATTCGGAAAACCCGCCCCACTACATCTAAGCTGATTCTTGGTGGCCCGGATCGCCCCGGAGTTTTTCTATAAACTCTGGATAATTTTCCATATCCTCTAAGGATTTTAGGGGTGGATGCGTTACCCGGTTCCCTTCTGCGTTGATTTTATCAACATAAGCATAGAATGCCTCATTATCATCTCGATGAGCGAGTACATAAGCGCGTAACTCTTTTTTGCTCATTTCATTGAAGTTGGGTTTCATATTTATTTAATCCATTCGACCTTGGGTTTAATTTCGATTTCGATTTCTTCACCAACTAAGATGAACACATTTCCTGTCCGCTCATCTATACGGACTAAATGAACACTCCGATACAATTTTGTTGCCCAGCAACAAAGAATGAAGGTTTGCCTCTGTGCTGTCGTGGGAATAGCTTCCACTCCTGAAACTCACCATCTTTCATTTTACACTTTTTGGCTAAAATTGCCATTCAGACAATCTTGAACTTTATTCACTTGTTTAGGCGTTTTCATTTGATTAAATATTTTAATAGCTTGCTGCCAGTGATTCTGAGCTATTTCTAATTCTCCCAAATCCCGGTAAGTCAGCCCGATGTAATAATTGCTAATCCCTAATTCGTACTTAGCACCAATTTTCGTATAAAATTCAATGGCTTGGTTTTGATATTTCAAAGAAGCTGAAAAATCATTACTTTCTCGAAAAACATCGCCCAGAATGTACCAGGCACGGGCGATGTCTGATGTAAAGTTGCAATTTTGGGCGATCGCCACAACTTGCCCTAAAGTTTGCTTAGCTTGTTCGTACTCGCCAATATGTTTTTGAGCTAAACCAGCCATATTCAAATCCCAACAAGCTTGCCAAGGCGGAACATTTTCTAAAGGTTGTTGTAAGTGTCTTTTAGCTTCTTTCAATGCTGCCTTGGCCTCACTCCCTTGTCCTAAATAAGAGCGCAGTAGAGCAACTTCGCAGTAACAACTATTTAACCGAGATTGAATTGCAGGAGATACTGGAGATAAAGCTAGATCGAGTTTTGCTTGGTAAATAGCTAATCCTAACTCGTATTCACCAGCAGCAATATAGCACAAACCCATATCACTATAGGAGTTGAATTCTGTCCATTTATCGCCTTCACGCTTAGCAGCAAATTGAGCTTGGCGGTGATATTCTAAAGCTACCTCAAAACCATCCGCTAGCAAATAGGCGTGACAGTCGCCGATGCAACGATACAGACTTGCTTCCCGGTTAGGCGAAACTCGATTTAACAGTTTTTCTGCTAATTCAAGAGTTTGGCTGATGTATCCCCAGGATAAAAAATATAGAAACAATTCTTCTGGTAAAATAGGTATAGCAGGGCGGCACAATACATCCCACGCTGAATCACAATCATGTATTTCTCGGAAATGATAATAAGCTTCTAAAACTTGCAAACCTAACTGAGGGGATTGAATGTGTTCTACACTGGTAAACCAATGTTGGGCGATCGCCCTTTGAGTTTGTTCCCATTCGCTGCTCTTTTGCAACTGATTCAAACCCGCCGCCCGAATTGCTGGGTGCATTCGGTATTTGCCCCGATGTAATTGTAGCAAGGAATAGTCGCACAACTGCCGCGTTACTTTCAATTGTTCTGCTGGCGTTACATCCCACAGCAAAGCCTTGATACAAGTATCTGGCAACCATTCAATTTCTTGATACCGACAAGCTCCCAAACGGCATAGCAAGCGGTAAGCTTGCTGAGAGTGAGCGTTGAGGCGATTTAGTTGATTGTTGATAAGAAACGAAAATGGATCTAGCTGCTGTAATTCCTGGCGGTTTTGTTGCCAAGCTTCGGCAATATCTCCGTCATAATTATTGTGAATATCATTGTACAGCACCTCCATTGCCAGAGCATTACCTTTGTAAACTGCGTGCATTTCTTGCAGAGCTTGTAAATCTTCCGAAGTTTTGGGAAATTCAAAATATTGTTGCCATGCTTCTGGACTCAAGCCTGTCAAACTGTGAGTTTGAACGCCTCTGATATCTGGTTCTTTTAATTTTTCTCTACTGGTAATCAGGGTGACTCCTTTGATTCTCGGATCGCACAGGACCCGCAGTAATTCTACATAATTGCGGTATTCAGGTAAAAACATACCGTTGCATAAGGCAGGTTCTAAGTTGTCTATGAAAATTGCGACTTTGATTTGACGCAGTTTTTTTTCTAGTAAGTTTAAACTGAGGCTAAAATCTCTGGGTGCATCTTCCTGAAAATCTTGTTGCAGCCAAGTTTGTACAAATGAATCGGCACTCCGCAAGTTTTCGGGAGTTAGGGCAATTTTCATATCTAAGATTTTTTCAAATTGGCAACTTGCTAAGTATTGCTGTGCTAAGGTGGTTTTTCCGATGCCGCCTTCTCCTACTATTATCAAAATTTTGAAATTTTCTGATGTCCATTTTTGGAGTTTGGCAATATCTGAAGTTCGTTCAACCCAGCGAGAATTTAATGGTTGTGTTTCTACAGGTTGCGCCGGGATTAATTCTGGCATGAATTGAAAAAACAATGACTGCAAATCTGACCAGCTTGAGCGCTTGTCGTCTCCCAAACCAAAGGCTTGATATGCTGCGGTCAAGTGTTGGCGTACAGTTGCTTCTGATTTAATTGCGAGAATTTTGGCGATTTGTTTGTTGGGTTTTCCAGCTAGTTTTTGCTGCAAAACTTGCTTGCATTTATTGCCTAAATTGTTGTAAATGGTGATAAACTCTGCTTGATTCATCGGTAGTTTACCTATAGGTATAAGTACGATCGCGCGGTGTATTTAGGGGGGATAACCCCTGGGATGTTTGAAAAAGTGTGATGTCTTAAGTGCGATCGCGTAGGGCAGCGAAATGTCATATCAAATCCGTTAGCATCGGAATTATAAAAACGGAGGACACGGCAGTGCCGTGTCCCTACGGCGATCAATTGTAGGGACACGGCACTGCCGTGTCCTCTATATCTATATCATTCCGATGCAACCGGATTTGATGTCAAAGGTTGGTGACTGCTGCCTGTGACTGCACAATTGTGAGTTTTGAATGTGCATTGATTTTACACTGAGTTACGGGTTAAAAGTTATTCAATAATTAAATTTTTGCAAACACCATTTAGGAGGTAAGAACTATGGATTTTCTGGCGGATGGGGATTGTGCGGATGCAAGGCTGCTATTTGTTGTGCGATCGCGGGTAATAGGTGCTTCACTGTCTGTGGCTTTGGGAGCGATCGTGTAAATGATTGTTACAAAAGCTGGAACTATGCGTAAAAACATAGGGCTATTTCCGCAATGTCAATAAAGGCTGAAATTTAGGGAGTCAGAAGCTATGAGGTTTGTATCAGAGGATGCAGCAGGCGATCGGACTGACAAAGCAGGCGACAGCAACAGCAAAGCTAAGTCAACTCAGAAGGTGGAAACAGATATGTCATCAGCGCCAGAAAGCAAAGAGAATCCGATTAATCAGGTTTTGAATCAAGTTGAGAAGATTTTGTGTGAAACTTGGACAGAAACAGGGTTTGGACAGGTGATTATTGAGAGTGAGAGGAGAGAAAAGGGTAAAGGTAAGATTCAAGTGACTGTGAAAGGTTCTACTTTTTATCGGCATCACATTTCTGAGGAAGATATTCGGGAGTGGAATTCAAAGGAATAGGTGCGGGCTACCTCGCCTGGGCACTGAGACAGGGACTTATGTCCCTGTAGAATGTTGACAAACAGACGAGAATGGTGTATGTTTTTTTGTCAAGGTGAATAAAGCCTAAGTGTATCTACACTGCACGGCTGCGATGGCTGGCGGTATTAAAAGTTTGAATCATCTAAATAAACACAAAACCTAGTTCGAGACGATTGTGATTTTCGCGGGGCTGGGGAAGTGGTGATTTCGCATTATGTGCGATCGACCCTTCTCCGGCCTTTTGTTTTTCGATCCGCAAATTGACTTAACAAATTGGAGATTGAATATGGCTCGTTTAGATGGAACAGCGCAAAATGACCAACTCATTTGGTTTAATCCTGAACCCGTCGAAATTTATGGCTATGCTGGCGATGACACGCTAGTAGGCGATGCGGGAAACGATCTGATTGTTGGCGGTTCTGGAAGTGACAGTTTATTGGGAGATCCTGGTAACGATGTTATCTATGGTGGTCGGGATAGCGACTCTATGTATGGCGGATTGGGTGCAGATCAACTGTTTGGTGGCAAAGGAGATGATTATTTAGTCAGTGGCTTTGACACAGATACGCTGACAGGGGGTGGAGGTAGTGATACTTTTGGTGTCATCGGCGAAGGGGTAGCTATTATTACCGACTTTAATGCTGCTTTTGATTTCCTCCGACTGGTAGATAACCTGACAGGTTCTCGCGTTTTAGTTGCTCGTAATGACAGCAATAGTGTCGGAGTTTATGCTAGCAAAAATGGCAATTCTTCTTTTGATAAAGTCTTGGCATTGTTGACCAATTTTTCTGGCGATGTTGGCAGTGTTTCTGCGAAAATTATCGGTGGAAATGGGACAATAAGTCCGAGTCCAAATCCGAGTCCAAATCCGAGTCCAAATCCGAGTCCAAATCCGAGTCCAAATCCGAGTCCAAATCCATCGCCAAGTCCGAGTTCAACAGGAACCCCCGGCTTAGATCCAGAAGAGCGATCGGCTTTAGATTTCCTCAACTCTGCTCGGCAAAATCCCCAAGCCACAGGACAACAGTTAGGGATTGATCTGAGTGGAGTTACGCCTCGTCCTCCCTTAACACCCGATCCGATTTTAAATCAGGTTGCTCAGCAGCGAGCTGATGATTTGGCAGCTAGAAATTACTTCGCTCATGTAGATCCAGACGGTCTGGGCCCAAACATAAAGGTAGAGCGAGCTGGATATCCGCTGCCGTCGTTTTACTTGGGCAACCCCGCCAACAATTTCATTGAATCGCTATCGACCGTATACACCGTTGGCAATTCCTCTGGTGCTCAAACTTCAGGAAAAGATCAGATGGCAAATTTGCTCGTTGATGCTGGAATATCACCCCCTGGCCATCGGATTCACTTGCTAGCTCTTAATGATTTATACGGCAAGCATACGGATGTAGGTATCGGTTATACCAGCGTCACAAGAGGGAATCAAACCAACTACTATATGGCTGTTTTGACGGCCTATAAAGCTTGAAGGATATAACAACTAACAAGCGATAGCCTTTTCACAAAACAGGTGATTTTCCATAATTTTTTCAATCATATCATGTCCGTTTAATTCGGAATTGTATAAATTTTGGATGGCTGGTTTACCAACAATTATGGCCTAAAACCCACAATCTTATAAACCCGCCCCACCGATAAAAATCGGATGCTACCGGACATAATATCAGAGGTAATTATCGATCGGACTTAAAGCGCGATCGCCATTTCTTCACTTAGTTTTTTTTGCAAACCAATAGGTAGGAAAATTATGACTATCAAACGACAAGGGATTTATTTGATCGGAGAAGATACAGCCGACAATGTTGCACTCGAAGCTGGACAACTTCAGGACGTATCTGGAGGATTGCTAACTCGCAAAGGCAATGATACTGTCAGCGGTTCCTCTGATGCTGAAGTTGTATATGGTGGCAAAGGAAATGATGAAATTGAGGGCGGAAGTGGCAATGATTCCCTTCGCGGCGACAAAGATGAAGATACTGTTATCGGAGGAGATGGAGATGATTGCTTGTGCGGCGGTCAAGGCAATGATTCAATTGTCGGCGGTAGCGGCAATGATAGTTTGCACGGCGATCGGGGTATCGATACCCTAACAGGTGGCAGTGGCTCTGACACATTTTTTCTACTGTTAGATGATGAGAGTATTGATTACATTACCGATTATCAAAATGGAAGCGATCGCATTGCTAGCGACAACGGCTTTTTGAATTTTGATAACTACACTTTTAGTGCGGGTACGGGTGCTAATGGTGCTGGTAGTTCCGATACGGTGATGATAGATAAAAGTAGCAATCGGGCGATCGCAGTTTTGCTCAATGTTGCCAGTAGCACGTTTGCAGCTACTCCGACACCGACACCGACACCAACTCCAACACCGACACCGACTCCAACACCAACTCCAACACCAACACCAGCCCCAACACCAGCCCCAACACCAGCCCCAACACCGGTTACGACTCCGGTGACAACTCCGACTCCGGTGACAACGCCGACTCCGGTGACAACGCCGACTCCGGTGACAACGCCGACTCCGGTGACAACGCCGACTCCGGTGACAACTCCGACTCCGGTTACGACTCCGACTCCGGTTACGACTCCGACTCCGGTGACAACGCCGACTCCGGTGACAACGCCGACTCCGGTGACAACGCCGACTCCGGTGACAACACCGACTCCGGTGACAACACCGACTCCGGTGACAACACCGACTCCGGTGACAACACCGACTCCGGTGACAACACCGAC
>NZ_JAUBTN010000002.1:124643-160309 GCF_036705055.1 Microcoleus sp. CZ3-B2
TCCGGCACCAGCATCATTCGATGAAAAGTTCTACCTGGTCAATAATAACGATGCTGCCAAAGCGATTGTGACTAGCAAAGTAAAAAGTGCTTGGGAACACTACCAAACTATTGGTCAAGCTGAAGGTCGTGCTAGTGCTCCGTCTCAGGTAAGCACTTTCAATATCACATTCGACTATCGATTTGATACCAATGGATTCTTCAGCGATCCCATTGATGGTCCCAACCGCAAAGCTACTTTGGAAGCAGCAGCCGACTACTGGGAAGCTGTTATCCAAGATGAATTTCCCAATGTTCCCGCTGGTACCGAGTTCTGGGTAAATGATCCTCAAAATCCAATAGGAGCAAATAAGAGGGTTAAGGTTGTTTTAGACAAGGAGATCGACGATCTACTAATCTTTGTCGCCACTCAACCTCCTTCGAGCGCTGCTGGCTATACGGCCCAGGGTGGTTTTACTAATGAAAAAGGTTTTTCCGATGTTTTCCCCGATCGGGTCAATGGGGTTAATTATGAACCTTTTGTAGCTAGTATCACATTTAGTAATGCAGCCGTTGCTGACCCAACTCCATTTGATTTTAGTAATAATGATGGAGCACTTGGAAACCTTTTTATCCTTGCCACTCATGAGATAGAACACGCTCTGGGAGTTAATGCGTCAGTACCAATTTTTAGCGCCCGAACGGTTGCCAATTCCTTTACTGGTACAAATGCTAAAGCCCAGAATAAAGGCAATCCAATTCCTATTAACCCCGCTTACGGTACAGTTCCCGACTTATCCCATCCACTGAGTATTGTTGGTAGTGGTGGTTTACCGTCCCTTCTAGGTGACGGCAATCTTGATGCCTTCATCCCCACCAAAGTTGATTTGGCATTACTTGCAGATGTTGGTTACAAATTTGAGGGATTTACCGTTCAAGATTCAACGCCAACTACCGCAACTGAGGGAGATGATAAAGTCCTTGGCACAGATTTGGCTGATACTCTCAACGGTTTAGGCGGTAACGACGACATCAACGGTGTGGCTGGCAATGATAGCCTGATGGGAGGTGCTGGCAATGACAACCTTAATGGTAGTGGTGGTAATGATAGCCTAACTGGTGGGGATGGCAATGACATACTCAACGGCGGCATTGGCAATGATAGCCTAAGTGGAGGTGTTGGCAATGACAACCTGACAGGAGGCGCTGGCAGCGACACCTTTATCTTTGAGGCGACAAGCGGTGAAGATCGGATCGCGGATTTTGTGGTAGCTGATGACAAAATACAGTTGGCTGGTAGCCTTGGTTTTAACAACGGAGCCGCTGTTTTAAGCGCACCGGGAAACTTCTTCAATGGCCCAGTAAACGATCCGAATGGCAATCCTATTCCTGGGCAAAAATTTTCTAAAATCACTCTCAGTTCAGGGAATATTATCACAATCTTTCACGATAATACTCCCTTGACAGCGACAAACTTTATCATCATCTGAATCTAGTTATCAGATAGCTTTGCGATTTAGGCGATCGCCCTTACCAAAAAAGGGCGATCGCCATTGGTAGGGGCAATCCCCCCGTGGTTGCCCGCTTTACTTTTGCGATCGTGCCCCAAATAAAATCCCCAGAAAAAACCGAACAAATTCCGGTAACTCATTTATAAAATTCAGCGAGTATCTCATGCGTCAAACTTTAGTTTTTCTGGCTATAACCACATTTCAAGTAACGCAAGTATCAGTAGTATTAGCTCAAAATAGTTCAGCATTTGAGCAGAGAATGATTTCCGAAATTAACCGAGCTAGAGAGAATCCTCCTGCTTATGCTGATTGGCTGCAAAGAGTCAAACAAACATACGATCCTGCTACCAGATCCTTCCAAATTCCTGGGCAAAATAGTCGATTTGGTGTGTTTGGAGACTTAGCAGCATTTGATGAAGCAATTAGTGTCCTTAAAAGAACTTCTCCAATCCCAACACTTCGTACATCCAATGGACTTGGTTCAGCAGCAGCCGATCATGCTCGCGAGCAGTCAGTTGCTACATCTTTTAGCCAGATAAGTCACACTGGAAGAGATGGTAGTAGTCCAACTGATAGAGGAAATCGCTATGGTTCTAATACGGGTGTATGGGAAAACATTGGTGCTGGTCTGTCACCTGAATTTATTGTAATGAACTTGATGCTCGATTACTGGGAAGCTAGTCGTGGACATAGAAAAAACTTTCTAAATTCAACTTTTAGATTAATGGGAGTAGGTTGTGGTAACTCATCTATAGCAGGTGTGGGAAAAGTCTGTGTAATGAACTTTGCTCAAGAGTATTCTGAGAATAGAGGAAACCTTCCTAATCAATTCCCGAATCAAACTGATAGACCACCTAGAGATACAAATCAGCCTAGACAACTTAATCTTACAGGCGAATGGGTAATTGAGACTGGGAGTTTTAAGTTCTTATCCAATGATGTAAATAATTCCTGTTTGTCAGCGCCAGAACTTGGAACTGGTTATTCTCCAATTACAATCCGTCAAAATGGGAGCCAGCTAATACTTTCAGGTGTTTATCAGAGATATAACAATATTACGAATAGTCGAATTTCAGGTACTCAATTTGAAGCAATTGCTATGTTTGGGAATTTAGCATTACTAAGATATAGTGGTTCTGTGAGCTTGGATGGTAGACAAATTACAGGTACTATAGTGTGTGGTAACAGAGGAGCAAACATACCATTTATAATGAGGAAATCTTGATAAGAAATTTTCGCTACACCAGATAAGCTGAGAATTGTCAGGCTAGTTTGCATCATTTGTTGGTGGGTTAGGGCTGGTTTTTATAATTTGTCGATCGGTGTCAAATATCTAGGCGAACCCAACCTGCAATGCCTGTAAAATATGAGGATAAATTTGTAGGGGCTGGTTCGCCGCTCGATTATGCCACCCACAAATAATCTTGACAAACCCGCCCCCACCCAACCGTGAAACTTCTTGCTATAACAATATACGCGATCGTCCTTATTCCATCCATGTTTATCTGCGGTAAAAAAGGGCGATCTCTTTTCTTTTGTGAAGTGCTATCGATCTTTAAATATATAATTTTAAATTGACCGTACTAATATTACAAAATTAAGTAAATGAAACTACCTAATGATACCATTATTACTGAAGCAAAAATAACTCAATACTTGCTCAAGTTCTTAGTAGAAGATGATAAATCTTTGTTTCTTGCACGAGCCAATTACACCCTAGACAAATGGCAACAACTAGAACAAGACTTAAGAGAACAAATTTTGCCTCTGGATGCAACACCAACCGAACAAACGCGCTATGGTAATAAGTATGAAATTCGCGGCACGTTAACTGGCCCTAACGGCATAAGCCTGTGAGTAGTGACTGTTTGGATGACTGAGTTTCCATCCCAAAAAACCAAGTTTATTACCCTATATCCCAATAAGGAGGTATAAAATGAAATTTCCCTTGTTTAAAAGAGTAGCATTACGAACAGATGTACCCAAGTACAAACTCTGTCGAGGAGATATTGCCACTATTGTTGAGCATCATCCCCACCCCGATGAGGATGGCTACAGTCTTGAAGTTTTTAATGCTTTAGGTGAAACTATAGCTGTAATTACTTTAGCTGAGTCGCAAATTGAACCGTTGATGTCTAATGAAGTTTTGCGTGTCAGGACTTTGACCGAGGCTGCATAAACAGTCCTGGACGCACGGGCGGTCAGAAACCGGGTTTTTCATCAAATCTGCGATGTTCCAACGAAGTATTTTCCTAAAAAAAACCGGTTTTTTGACCCCAATGCGTCCAGGACTAAACGTAAACTTAAATAAAATTCAACGATGGTTAAATTATGTCATCACTAATCTTAACGCGCATTTTCCTCGCAACAGCAGCCGTCTTCGGAGGTTTATCCGTTGCAGGCGGTGCTTTTGCCTCCCACGCTTTGAAAAGTCACTTGGGCGATCGAGCTTTAGCAATTTTTGAAACTGCAGCCCGATATCAAATGTACCACGCCCTAGCTCTATTGCTCGTAGCTTTACTATTAAGCCGCGCCCCAGAGTCTCAAACCTTTTTTGCAGTGGCTGGATGGGCTTTTATTGCCGGCACGATCGTTTTTTCAGGAAGTTTGTACGCCCTGAGTTTGACTGACATCAAATGGCTGGGTGCCATTACGCCGCTGGGCGGAGTTGCTTTTATTGTCGGTTGGGGATGTTTGGCCGTCGCAGCTTTCTCTTTCAAATAACCTGTTGCTAAATTTTGACAATAACTGCCAACAACCAACAACCAACTGCTTTCCTAACAACTGCCAACTAATAACGGACTAATTATCAAAGACATCGCTGGAAAACATCTCTGTCACAGTCCGCAAGTAAGGTAAAAATACCATTAAATCTTCAGCAGGAAGCCGATCGGATATTTCCCAAAACAAAATCAGCAGCATATCCTGCACTAACTCCCAACTTACATGAAGTTTTGGGTAAAGCATCACGCACATTGGAAACAATTCTTGCTGTACCGGGCCAATGCTTTCTTCCAAAACGCACCAACACAAATAGCTTTGAAAAATTTCGACATCCCGGATACTAGAATTTTTTACATCGCGATCGCTCAAATAACCGCTGCTGCTGCGGTATCCTTGATGCTGGGAACTAGCGCGATCGTACACTGCACTAGCAATCTGAGTCGCGTGCTGCAACAAATGCTGAACCGCTAACATAGCTTTTGAATTCGGTGGCTGATTCGCAGCAGCCTCGTTAATCTCTCCGTAGGGACTGTGCAGGTAGTCATCTACAACTTTTAAGTAGGGTGTAAATTCCGATCGCTCTGACTCCGAAAGACATCCTAACAAGATTCTGCTAGTATATTGAAACTCCAACGTCACAAATCCTAGCACTAAGGAATCTCTCTGTGAGTATTTCCGCCTCACTTTGACAATATCTTTTCCCACCAGCACTGACAAACGAGAAGCTGGTTCTCTATCGCCGTAAGCGTCTATTGCTTTGCGATATAAAGCGCGAGTGTCGGCCACAATTTCTTCACGATCGATTAAGCTCGCATCGATCGCCTGCTGCTCTATTTGTCCCCCTAAAATAGCTTCTACTTTATTCCAAGCTATCTCGCTACCTACTTTTAGGGTATCTATCAATTTGTCAACAATTTGGGCTCGGTTTTCATCAAAGTTATTTGACTGCGGGCTGTGGGGAATTTGCCGCGACGTTTGTTTTTCTCGTGCTTCGACTGTATTGTAATATTTTTTTGCCCAGCTAACTGCTAAGGAAGAAACATTAACACCCCCCGCCTCGGGATTTTTTTGAATGTCAGATTCATTCATACCCCGTGTTACAAAACTGTCGCCCTGTTGAATCTCGTCGGTTGCTGATAAAGACTTCAAATATAGTTGTGAAATACTTGTCATGATAAACCTCGTTTTGTGATAAAGTCGCACCCGCTCGATTTCCTGATTTTTAAAGTTGTTAACTGCAATTTTCTCCATTTTGAGGCTAAAAGTCATCTGCCATTGTGCTTAAAACTATAAGCTATTTAGCTTGACTGCCTGCATCTTTTATAGATTGTACGTTAATAGCGCTATTGATTGTGCGCTGGATCACAGGGAGACGGCGATCTTCATAGCCTTTTTCAAGCGTGGTGAGGAGTCAATCTATTTTAGATACTTCGGCTCACTTAGACTTGCTTCGACTTCGCGGGTTCACAAGACGCGAGTGTGCAAGTCGCTCAGTAAGAATTTTAGATTTTAGGTTTTAGATTGGGGGATTTGGGGATTGAGAAATTAATCAATTGAGGGATACCTCATCAGTCTATTTTAGATTTTAGATTAGGGGATTTGGGGATTGAGAAATTGTTCAACTGAGGGATACCTCCTATGAGAGATAGAACTGCTATAGCCTTTCTGTGCTATCATAGGAGGTACTATGCGGCATAGGGCATCGGCCCGCGCAGGGCATAGAACCTAAAAGCTTACCTCACTTTTTTGATAACCGCTATATACCTTAATTCTTTTCTCGAACTGTCAACTGTTTGCTGTGAACTATTTGCTGAAAAGGGGGATGCTTTAAACCCATTTTTTTGTTGTAAAAAAGGCTGAAAATAAATTCAACTTGTCTTAAAAGCTGACAATTAAAGTTTAGTTGACCTCAAAAAAACTGCTGATTTAAATTTTTAGTCTTTGTTTTGGCTCGTTTTTGTCCATCCCTGCTTTCTCAAAGAATCTACCCTACATCACAATCTAACGATAACTTTGATTAATTGATTTCGGTGAAGCAAGAAAATTATTTTCAGCCTGGCGATTGTGAGAAAACACTAACACATTCTAAGAGAGGCTTTTATAAATAAATAATTAAATTTATGATGATAGTAAAATTTATGTGACAGTTCGCGATCGCCCTCGGACTAATTGATTCCGGGTTTTTTGATGAATCGCCCGCAATTTTTCCCCGTCTATTCGATCGCCCAACCAGCTTTCAAAACCCGAATTTAGATAAACTAGCCCGCCCAATATCAGATTTTACCAACTCTAGCTGCTTCGAGTCCTCTGCCAAAAGTCGGATCGGGCTCACACAAGGATAGGATCGGGTTGATTGGGCTTGGCGCGGGGATTCTTGCTGGCGATCGCTTCGGCGCACCTCAAAAAGACCGCGGCCACTACGTCTTTAAGGCTATGCCTTCGGGTAGGATTAGTAGGACGAGAGGAAGTGATAAAATGAGCGCCAGCAATTCAACAGAAATTAAGTTCGGAACCGATGGGTGGCGAGGATTGATTGCCCGTGACTTTACTTTTGCCAACGTGCGAAAAGTCACTAGGGCGATCGCCAGTTACCTGGAAACTGCTTACACCAAAGACCGCCCAGTTCTAGTCTCCTACGATACCCGCTTTTTGGCAGACGAGTTCGCCCGCACGTCGGCGGAAATATTGGCAGATTTGGGATGGACTGTGCTTGTGGTCGATCGAGATTGTCCGACACCAGTCATCGCCTACAGCGCCAAGCATCTAAACTCCGCAGGCGCTTTGATGTTCACCGCATCGCACAATCCCGCACCTTACTGCGGCATCAAATACATCCCCGACTACGCCGGCCCGGCTACCCCAGAAATTACCGATACGATTGTGGCAAATATTGCTGGTGCTTCTGATGCGCCAGCAATCGGTAGCCACAACGATAAAATCTCCACTTTCGATCCGAAACCCGAATATCTGAAGTTTCTTTATGCCTCGATCGATGTGGAGCGGATTCGCTCTGCTAAGTTAAAGGTCAAGTACGACGCTCTCTATTCGACTTCTCGCGGTTATCTTGACGAAGTTTTGGAACACTGCGGCTGTGATGTCGAAAGTTTTCACACCTACCGCGACGTGCTGTTTGGTGGCGGAATGCCCGAACCCAAGGGCGAACAGTTAGTCGAGTTGGTGGAATCTGTTAAAAAGGATTCGGCTGATTTAGGTTTGGCCACCGATGGCGATGCCGATCGCTTTGGTATTGTTGATGAGTTGGGAAATGTCTTAACTCCCAACACTGTGCTGTTGCTCTTGGGCCGCCACTTGGTTAAGAATAAAGGCTTGACTGGGGCGATCGTCCGTACCGTCGCAACTACCCACTTGCTCGACAATATGGCCGCCAAATACGGTTTAAAAATCTACGAAACCGCAGTCGGTTTTAAATACATCGGCGAAAAAATGCGGGAAACTGCGGTGCTCATTGGAGGCGAAGAGTCTGGCGGTTTGAGCGTTTTGGGTCACATCCCCGAAAAAGACGGGATTTTGGCTGATATGCTAGTTGCTGAGGCGATCGCCTACGAAGGCAAACCGCTTTCTCAGCTAGTCGAAGAAGCCATCAAAGAAGCCGACGGCCCCCTGTACAACAAACGCTTGGACTTGCACCTAGAGGAAGCCCACAAAGCAGCCGTTTTGGATTCTTTTACCAAGAATCCCCCCACGGAAATAGCGGGTATCGGCGTTAAGGAAATCGGCCGCAAAGACGGTATTAAACTTTATCTAGAAGACGGCGGTTGGGTACTCCTGCGGCCTTCGGGAACCGAACCTTTGATGCGCGTTTACATGGAAACCAATTCTGTGGAAAAAGAAACCAAAGTTGCTGAATACATGGAAAAGGTTATTTCCCATTTAGAACCTGCTTAATTTTTCACCTATTCCAATGCGGGGTTTTTTCCCTAGGCCTTGAGATTGTATGGTGCGCGCAGCGCGCACCTCATCTAGGGCTTGAGTCCGTAGGGTGCGTCAGCAATGATCCGATCTGTGTTTAGCCAAGATTTTACAACTGACGCACCCTATTAAAACAACTAAAATTAATCATCGATACTGCTCGGCCAGTCATATATAGCCTTTCTCAAGCGTCGTGACGTATGCCTTATGCCCAATGCCGCATAGTACCTCATCTTTCTGAGAAAGGCTATACTTGCAATACAGTCCGACTTGTTACAGTTTATTTTTATTTGTTTAAATATTTAAAAAAAACCTCATTTTTTTTAGTATCTACTTGACTTTTCCTGATATTTTATTGTATATTATTTAATAATGGGATGGTTGCAAAAATAATATTTTGACACAGATTTCTATTATACAATAAGTATATCAGTTAAATTGTTAGCTTGTCAAGCCTTTTATGAAAACAATTCCTCAGCTCGCCATTAGTTTTTTATTAGCAATTTTGGCCGGCGCGATCGGCATAATCTCAGTACAGAACGCCGCCCCAGTATCCTTAAACTTTATCTTTTTTAAATCCATACAAATGCCCGTAGGATTAGTATTGGCGACGAGTATTAGTGCAGGACTGATCGGCGGTGCGCTGCTGCAACCGCTGTGGAACCTTTCTGAGTCCCAAGGTTCGCGTTCCAACTTTCAGGCAAATTCACAGGACTCCGACACGGCAGAATATTAAGTTAATTTGCTGAATGCTTAGATTGAATACACCTGACCGTCAATCAACAGCCGAGTAATTCCCTTGGCTAGCAGGTAAGGCGCAGCTTTTTGCAGCATCCGGCCGTCAGGAATCTTGAAAACTCTTTGATTGCGAGTGGCAAATCGGCGCGCTACTCGGTGATTGTCAAATACTGGCAGGGTTTTTTCGCGAATTTCGATCGCCGGAATTTGACCGAGTTCGCCAAAAGCTTTCAGAGGTCTAGTGATTAACTCGGACGCCCGATCGACTACTAAATAGCAAATTTGGGGTACAGATGCTTCGCTTAAAGGCAAAACTTGAATCACCCCAGTAGCCCGAAACTCGCTCGAATCCCCCGACATCGAACCCAGCAGGCTGGCTTCAAAGAGAGAATTTTCATCCTCTAAATCTTCGTCGAAATCGTCTAAATCGTCCGCGTCGTCCTCATCTAAATCGTCCTCATCTAAATCGTCCTCATCTTCCTCGAAATCGCTAAAATCTTCACCCGCCACCTTTTCTGCTTCTAAAAGCACAGGCTGCTGTTCCCCAGTCACAGCAGCGCTGTCGCTGCGATCGACATCGGTTGATAAAGTAGTATCTGGCAAAGCCGAAACCAAATCCGACTGGGCATTTGATAAAGAACGCTTTGTCGGAGTCGGCCTCGAATTTGAGGCTGATTTCGGGACAGGGACTGACTCCGACAGGGGGACACCTGCAGGATCGGTTTCGCCCTCAGCAGCCGGGGATGCAGTCTCATCTTTCGGCTCAGAAACTGTGCTGCTGGTGGAGGAACGCTTTTGTTTTTGCTGGACTAGAAATTCGTATTCCGACTCCGACAAAGCGCCCTGAATGATGCGCCTGACTGTCGAACTACTTACTCCGTAGCGCTTTGCTAGAGTGATAGTATTCTCGTCCGACTGTCGGTACAGCCGCAGGAGTTCCCGTTTGTCTGAATCGGAGAGTTTTGTAGGCGTCATGCCAAGTTTTCCAGCAAAAAAATGTGAAAAAACCCAGGAAGTGCGATCGGCGAACTGTGATTTTTCATTTGTGATTTCAAGTTGAGAGAGGCAGGCCAGCGTAAAAAAGCTTTCGCCTCCCCATCTCTTGTTTCGGACATCCCAGTCTCCAATCGCTACGCAGCGCGGCGACTCCGCCTGCTCTGGCGAGAACGGGTTGAGATGTCATGTTCCAAGATAGCTCCTATTCCGAACAGGATGGCGCTGAAAACAAAAAAGACTTCCAGCAAACTACCGCTTTGATAACTACCCTCAGCCTGAGTATCGCGCCATTTAAAGTACATATCTGCGACGTAAAGCGAAAAAGTTGCAGCCGCAATCATTCGCCAAGATTGCGAAAAACGTCCTCCCCAAAACGCCAGCAGCAGTGCAGTAGCGATAATCAGCAGAAAAACGTCCCCGACGATGTAAAACAAATTGATTGCATAGGCGTAAGGCGACAGTATTTTGTCAAGTGCTACAACCCATGCTGGAGCTTTAGTTGGTTCTACTGCTTCTTCCGGTGCCTCTACAGCAGCCGCCGCAGCCGCTCCTTTTGTCTTTGACTTGGACGAATCCAAAGCAGGGGCGGAGGCTGTTGGTTGGGTTGCTGGATCGGTTTCTGTCAATATTTCTAAACTCGGTGGCGGAGCCATTCCTAGCTGCGCTCTCCAAGAGTCTGGTGCCGCAACCCAGATAGCTACAGCAATCCCGAAGGCTGCAATTCCTGCTAACAAACCCCACTGCCAAATTTCTAAATTCAGCCGCTTTGAAGTCACGGCGGCAACCATGCCCCCAATCAGTAGCACGTAACTGCCCAAATAAAAGGCATCGGCTGGGGAAACGTCCGGGTTTAACTCGAAATAGAGTTCCCAAATCCCGAACAGCACTCCGCCTATAAAATAGAAGAGCATCCCTAGACCAATGCCCAGCCAAACGTTGCGCCCGCTGACCATGTGCGGGCTTTGCCAGTTTCTAAAACAAACTAAAGCTGCTCCTAGGTATGCTCCGCATTCAAAAACATAGGTGCCGATCGAGTACCAAAGAGGTAAGCCCTCTTCTGGTGAGAGGGGGACGCTGAACAGCAAAAAGAACAGCAGTGCCATTACAGCCCAGACAATGCCCACAATTACTAGGGTCTGAGCTGACAGTAAAGATGCAGATGTAGATGACTTTTCTGAAGTGCTACTCATAGGGATTTCACGAAACCTAACTAGCGGTTGAACCCACCCCATCTCAATTTGTGATTGTAGATGAGGATTCTTTCGCCACATAACCTTTGTCTGACGCTCCCGGAAAAACTGGCGTCCTCAGCGTGCCGTCGGGATTTTTGCCCTCGTACACTAAGAGAAAGACTAAGCAAGAATAATATCTATTTACTAATTCGAGGAATTAGTTGTTAGTCGATCTTTTGTCCGGAAATAATAATAAATGATAGAAGTAAGGTCTGTGTCTTCACCATTAAGGCTTTTACAGTACCAAATCCATCTCTGAAATCATACCCTCAAATGTTGCTGTCTCTGTTGTTTTTGTTTCGCACTACCCCAATCAGATCGATGATTGTGGGTGGGGACTGCGATCGAAATTTAGTTAAATTGCTAGACTGTAGGTGGCACCAAAACCGACTCAACACTTTTGTTGTTCGTACAAGTTGGCATTCCCACCTGTATATCCCGTAGCCCCTACAGTGCAATTATCTCAGCTTAATTATCTGCTGCCAATTGTCTGAGCAATTGTCAAAGATTGTTTATGCTGCAATCCATAACTTGTTGAGGGCTGATTGTTTCAGCCAATCTAAAAATTGAGTGCGATCCGGTGCTGGCATATCTTGCAGTACATCGCTCACTCCCTCAGCGAAGCCCGTATCGCCAAAATATGATTTGCCCAAACGGTGGAGTTCTTGCAATAAGGTTTTGAGATGTTGCTCTTGCCAAGGGGGCACCTTATGATTTTGCAAGGGACTAACGGTCAGCCAATTTTTGATCGCATCAGCCGAGTCTGCCTGGGGGAAGTTGCCCTGCTGAAATATCTTGGCGATATCTTTCTGAAACGATGCGGCTTGCCTTGCGCCTAAGAGGTCTTCTACATCGAAGTAAACAGCTTGGAGCAGCAGCAGGCAACCCTGCGCGAACAGCGGTGATGATGCAGATTCTGTACCTGCTTGTTCTTCACCCGCAAGCTGATCTAAACGGACTTTTCCCCAGACGCTATACCTATCCGGCTCTTCTAGCAGAACGCAGGCTTTGCCTCGATTGTCGGTTAAGTCCCGCCACAAGGCTCTGGCGTCTTCTGCTTGTTTGCCGTTGAAGGCGCTGATCAGGCGAAAAGTCTGCCCCTGATAATTGAGAATGGGAATTTGTTGATCCCGTTTTGGATGTTGATAATTGGTTATTTCAACGTCCTGCCGTTTCAGAATAAACATGACACTGCGATTTGACTCCTGTCATGGCCGAGGTGCTGTGCTTGTGACGTTCCCCTAGCCTTTAGGTTTGGGGATTCTTGATTTAATGAGTCCACTTACATTAGCAGGATTGCCCTCCTCAAGCGTTGCGATCCTTTTTTGCTAACTAATGCTAACAAATTTCTCAGTTGAGATTGTTTCTCAACCCTGGCGTTTCAACTAATGCACTAAGGAAAAAATTCCCCGCGCACTAGGGAATGCTGTACTGGCAACGCTTGATTTTCGCGATCGTACCGATCGGGCGATCGACTATTTTGCTTTGATGTCGTAGAGGAACCTTATATATTGGCTCCGTACCATCAGGGATTTGCACCTGAGTCTTTCACTCCTAGTTCTACCACATTTTGATCAAATATCAAGTTGAGCCGAATGTTACCAAACATCGCTCCTGAGCGACAAGTTAGTCGCTGAGGATCGACTTGTGACTCAAATCCAGAGACTAGATCTGGTTTTTTGGTAATACGATCGCTCCTATCGTCTCGGTTTTTGACATTGAGGGCGATCGCCCTTGATGCCCTATTTTTGTAGTTCAAACCGATTTCTGCATAAATTATCAGATATTTACTTGCTCGATCGCACACTGCACCGATACAATAATGTTGTTAGCAATTTTTGAGTTGGGTGCGTAACTCAGTTGGATAGAGTAGCTGCCTTCTAAGCAGCGAGCCGCAGGTTCAAGTCCTGCCGTACCCGTTAAAACAACACTATACACAGCAATACTTTCAGCCGTTTTTGATTTGAATGGCGAGACTGGTTCAAACCTTATTTGTCCTGCATTTGTTCCGAATTCGGTCATCCCGCACTAAGTCAAATCTGTAAAAAAGTCCCGCAGGCCCAACTGCTACCCATTTTCCCGCTTCCCGATCGACACTACTCATCTCCGCATCTGTTGGTCGCCGTCGGTGTATTATCATAAAAAGACCATCGTGTCAATAGCCTGTCGCTGGCAAAGTTAAAACAGCGACCGCTGTTGTGGGCCGAGTAGCCCTCAAGAGTTATCCTTAGTTCAGGCTAGTTTCCGACAGGTTTGGATAATGATCCCAGCAAATATATTGTATATTCCCCAAGATTTAATGCTATTGCCCTACGACACCGCGATCGATCGATTAAAGCCCCTATTAGCCCAAGCAACCGGAATGCCACTAATTGCATCGGACAATACGGCAACAATTGCACTCTTATTGCTTTCTGTGGGAATTCTGGGTTGGGGATTTTATCGCGCCAGAGATCGAGGCAAACTAGGAATTTTGGCTTGGTTGCAGTCAGTGGCGCTGATGACTCCTTGGCTGCTGTTCTTTGGTTTGTTCGCCGCCGGGATTTACCTCAATCTAGTGGCAGTATTGTTGCTGCTAGTGGCATCCACAGGATTATACATTTATCTGGGCCGGCAATTGCGTCAGGCTGCCTTGGATGCAGTGCTAAAGTCGCGCGATACTGCCCAAGAAAAGCCCCAAACCGATGGTTTCTCGCCCCCCGACTCGCAGCCGACATCAGCCAAAGAAACGATTAAAACCGTCACCTCGTCACCAGGAACCAATGAAGTAGAAATAATTCCCGTTCCTGTTGAAGACCTCAAGGCAATTCAAGGCATTTTTGGCATCGATACTTTCTTTGCCACAGAAACAATTCCCTATCAAGATGGCGTAATCTTGAAAGGCAATCTCCGGGGAGACCCCGAACAAGTACACTCGCGTTTGACCGCAAGTTTGCAAGCAAGATTAAACGATCGCTACCGCCTATTTTTAGTAGACAATCAGGACGAAAAGCCGGTAGTTATTATCTTGCCAAGCACAAATGACCCCCAGCCAACTACCGTATCTCAAAAAATCCTAGCAGTCGTGCTGCTGCTGGCAACAATTGCTACTAGCTTGGAAACTGGCGGTTTGCTGCTAGGTTTCGATTTCTTTGGTTCGCCGCATCGATATCTAGAAGTTCTGCCAGTGGCGGCGGGAATTTGGGCGGTTTTAGGCTCGGGAGAAATTGCTCGCCGAGTGGTAGCAAATCAATACAATGTTGGCTTGAGTTGGCCGTTTTTTATACCAACTTTGCAAATAGGTTCTTTTGGGGCGATCGAACGTTTTGAGTCGCTGCTTCCCAACCGTAAAGTTTTGTTTGATATCGCTTTTGCCGGATCGGCGGCTGGCGGAATAGTTTCTCTCCTAATGCTGATTACAGGTTTGCTGCTTTCTCACCCCGGCAGTTTGTTTCAAATTCCTGCAGAATATTTCAAGGGCTCGGTTTTGGTGGGGGCTTTGGCAAAAGTGGTGTTGGGTTCGGCTTTGCTGCAGCCGATTGTTGACGTTCACCCGCTGGTAGTTATCGGTTGGTTGGGCTTGGTAATCGTGGCGCTTAATTTGATGCCTGCAGGACAGTTGGATGGGGGTAGAATTATACAAGCAATCTACGGCCGCAAAATTGCCAGTCGCGCGACTTTGGCGACGTTTGTAGTGCTGGCGATCGCTTCTTTAGTTAATCCCTTGGCTCTATATTGGGCGATCGTGATTCTGATTTTACAGCGGAATCTGGAGCGGCCGAGCCTCAACGAACTGACTGAGCCTGATGACGCTCGCGCGGCTTTGGGTTTGCTAGCTTTGTTTTTGATGATTGCTGCGCTTTTACCCTTGACTCCGGCTTTGGCCGGCCGTTTGGGAATCGGGAACTAACAGCAGCCGCCGGTCTTTGGTAACAGACTCTGGCGTTGCAGTAAATTAGTCAAATCTAGGAATTGGGCGATCGAACTGGGGAACTGAAGGCGACGGTATTCCTAACTACTAATCTCCAATTAAGGGCGCGGCCCCGAGCAATTTATTTTTTACCGAAAGTAGATTTTTGAACAACCCAAAATTTGTTTAAACTCGATCGAGTTTAAATAACTTATCTGAACATCTAGGATAAAGTCATGGCTAATCAACTTCCTCCTATATTGGTAACTTTTGATGCAGATGTTTTGATGGCTGGCAGAACCCAAGTGTGGCAAGAATATGCCAAGGTGGGAACTTGCTATATCCCGGAAGTAGTGTACGACGAAATAGATCGTCTTACCGGCGAAGCGGTGGAACCGGCTATCGAACAAATCGCTAAGGAATTTATGCGCTTTTTTGCCGAAAGCGGCTGGATTGCAACTGACGCTCAAGAGACGCACCGAGGTCTTGAACCTTCGATCAAAAATCAAAGCAAGCAAGCAATGCTCGTGGTGGCGACGGCTCAGTGCGTTTACGGTTTGGCTCAGGAACACCCGGAGGCTTTGTTGATTTTTGTGTCAAACAGCCAGCCTCTACTGAAGCGGCTGGCTTCTGTCGGGGCTGCGAATCTCTGCGGGATTACCGGGGCTATGCTGTTAAATTGGGCGAGGAAAGGGGAACGCCCGCCGGCGGTGACTCAGCAATTGCAAAGTTTGATGCGTACCCTCGCCGATCGCCAATCGACTCAGCGCTCTAACAGCAGAATTCAGGATGTTGCTGTCGGTAAAACCGGGACTTCTGCTAGCAAGTTCACGGGGATGCGCGGCACTTCTGAGTTGAATTCGCCGATCGCTTCTACTAAAACTAATCACACGGGTTTCACTGGGAACCGCAGTGCGACTCCGCGCGCCAAAAAGCCGCCGCGCATTCGCGAGGAGTCTAGAGATTACGAGCCGGCTGTATATCGGATGAAAAATATTACGCCACCGAAAAAAAGAAATAGCAGTTTTTTGTCTGGTGCGTTCAATTTTTTGGGAGCGTTATTTTTCTTGACGGTGGCGGTGGGTATTTTGTGGCGAGTATTTGATGTTAAGGGTTTTAGAAAAACTTTTGTGCCCGCTCTACCGCAGCCCGTGCAACAATTTGTTAAGTCTATCGACCCTAAGTAATCGACAGTGCCACTCTTTTAACAATGTTGAACAGGAACGAAATAATTGGTCAATTTGCCTATATTGTTGCGAGTTGTGCCTATGCTTTAGTGTTTTTTGTGCTTCTTCCCTTCACACAGTATGATACGCCACCGGTTTGGATTGTGGCAATGGCGATCGTCCTGATTGTAGCAATGAATTGGCTGCTGTCTTCATCGTTGCTAGCTGGGTGGAGTTGGGTGGCTGCATTATTTGCTTGTCAGCTCGTACTGATATTTTTTGGTATCGTGTTTCTGGGAGATGGGCTGGTACTGCCAAGTTGTTTGTTTTTCGGAACTATGGTACTAGGAGTTGCGAGCGTTTATACCAATTTCTTGCCACAAAAAACTCTGCTAATGGTGGGTTTGTTGACGGTATTTTTTATGGCTTCAATGTACTTATCTGTGATTGGCGGCTATGTGCTCAAAGGCAAAAATCCGTTTCATGGTTCTTCTACCCAGATGCAGCCGCTGTTGAATCAAAAAGTAGAAATTATCACCGACAATCCCAAACAATTGTATTTGAATGGCAGAACTGGGGAACTCACGCATATTAACCGTTATGAGGTGACAGTGAAGCTAGATGATGAGACATTCATATGGCCTTATGTCTATGTTTGGTGGCAGGATATCCAGGCTGCTAACGAACAGAAACCTTCAACAGTTGAGAGTTGAAGCAAATATGGGTTCTTAGTCTTTAACAACGCTGAAAAACTTGGTTTCACCCGCCCTGGTGTGTCATATCAATTCCGGTAACACTCATACATGATGTTAACTGTTAACAGTGAATTTACTATTCCGATTGTTGACAGACCATTTAAATCCCAATTAGATCGCGAGCATTGTCCACTGCATTAACTGCTGCCACTCAGGAGATTGAGCTAATAAATCCGCATCGAATTCATTCCCCGCATCCCGCGAAAATTCGGCAAAACAGTCCGCCCAATTAATTACTGTTTCTACAGGCAAATAAGGCGTATAATTCCAAGAACGCTGCAAAAATTCTACCATTTCAACAGAATGCCCGGTGCGGTACAAATACCAAGCAATCCAAACTAAGGTACTGTACTTGATTTGCTTTTCCAACAAACGTATTTTATCGGGCAATTCGGGGCGGGCAAAAAAATTGTCCGTGACGGCGGCGAGGGATTTAGCCTGCGGTAAACCTTTGTACATGGCGCTTTGTTCGTGCTGGCGGTAGCAAACAGTTATTTGCTGCAGCCAATCTGCTTCGCATCCCATTAAGGCTAAACGCAGCACTAAATCTGTATCTTCTGCTGGGGGAAATCGAGGGTCAAATCCGCCGGCGCGCTCTAACCAATGGCGGCGAAATACCATCGCGCTAGGTAATACTGGTTTCCACCGCAGCCACATTTCTAAGTCTAATTTAGGGACGTTTTGCCAGGGTTTTACATCTTTTATGGGTTCGCCTATACTGTTGACTTGACGCCAGCCACTGTGGACTATTCCTAGATTTGGTTGCGCTGCAAATACAGCCATTTGTGCTGCTATTTTGTGGGGTAAAAAGTAGTCATCTGCATCGAGAAAGGCGATGAATTCTCCTCGGGCTAGCTCAATACCGCGATTTCTGGCGATGGAAACTCCTTGATTTTGTTGGTGAATGTAACGAATTCGATCGCCATATTGCTCCAAAATTAATCTGGTGTCGTCTCGGGAACCGTCGTCTACTACAATAATTTCCCAGTCTGTATAGGTTTGGTGCAGCACGCTATCTACGGCTTGGCAGATGTAAGCTGCACAGTTGTAAGCCGGAATTACCACGCTTACCTGCGGGGTTCGATCGCTCATAGTTAAAATATTAAGTTTGATGGATTATAGCAATTCGAGCGAAAAATCAGGTATTGATTCCTCAATCCCTCAATCCCTCAATCTCTGATGATGTTAACCGCAGATTTCAAGGGTACAAACACTGATGGACGCAGATACATTCAATCTTGTTTGCGATTGAGTGCAACTCAAGTCTCATGACTGTCACGGTTGAGAGCTTGCTTGCGGCCTAAATGCTTGTAGAGTGCGCCCGAGGCTGATCCGCGCGATCGGCAGCGATACTTTTTAAGCAGAATTTTGGTTCAAGAATTTGCTAAGGTAAGTTGGTGCGAATTGAGTAAATCGTGGTGGCGCGTGGCTAAAGGGCTGCGATCGCCTTTTGCCTTCAAATACTTATCAGCTATTTGCAAAACCTGTTCTGGACTCGCCGGCTTGCTCAAAAAATCGGAAGCACCTGTTAATTTTGCTCGCGTGCGGTCAATTATACTGGCTTGACCTGTCAAAAACACGATCGGAGTTTCGCGAAAAGCCGGTGTTTTTCGCAAAAAATTGCACAAAGCAAAGCCGCTTGTATTCGGCATCACTAAGTCCATAAAAATTAAATCAGGCTTGTGTTTGGCAATGATGCCCACCCCCTGCATCGGGTCTTGAATTTTTAGGACTCGATACCCTGCCGGCAATAAAATTTGCTCTAAAAATTCGCAGACTGTGGGACTGTCATCGATACAAGCAATCAAAGGGCGACCGGGGCGGGCGATCGCTGCGGCAAGGCGCCACTGTTCTATCGGCGATGGCAAATCTGGTACTGTGCGGAAATTTACTAAACCTTGCTTGATGTAATTAACTAAAGCGCGAGTTGCCACTGTGACGCACTGTTTTTTCTTAAATGCAATATCCCAAAGAGTATTTTCGCCGTTAAAGACGTTAGCCAAAGCCATCAAAGAATTAGAACTAAATCGATTTTTCTGCAATTCGGCGGACGCTTTTAAAAGCGGTGCTTGTTCTGGATCTACCAGCCACAGACCCATTGCTTTCCACTGCTGCCAAATTTGTTCTGTAGAACACAAAATTTGCTCTACTTCCGTTACGGACAGCATCAAAGTAGAGATAACTTTAGAAAAATATTTTGAAGAGGGACGCCACTCCCGGCGCAAACCCGATTGACCGATCAGAGCAAAGAACACTTCGGAAATGCTGCTGCGGACGATCGCCTTAGCTTGTTCCAGACTCATTTCGCTGTCTGCTATCCCTCGTTGAAGCAGTTGATATTCCCAAAGTTCCCCAGCATCAAGGTCTCTAAGATCGACTTGAAAGTTGCGACAGTGTTGCCCGATCGCCCTGTACCAGCGCCTCGCCCTGTGCGATCCTCCTGTGGCATAAACCAAACAACCCTGAAAAAAGTAAAGTTGCCACTGTTGTTCCCCTTGTTCTAACAGGAGTTTCCCAGTTGCTTGTTTTTGGCCGAGCACGGCCATAGTATGGGACAACATTTTGTATCCGATTGCGGTAGCAGACATATCAACTCGCATCCCCTGTACTCTGTTTGTACCATTATATAGCTGCTGAGTTGTGAACAATAACAGTAATATTACTGAATTTTATTCATTTAAAAAAACTTGGTGCTGCGAATTTAACCGCATCATATCATGTCAGATCGATGACCATAACCAAAACGAATATGTGCCTAGAAGAGTACGCAACCGATCGAGCGTACTCTTGTCGGCACCGATCCAATTTTGTTGTTATCAATACACCATACCCAGGATCGGGTCGGGGTATCAATCCCCTAGAATAATGCAACTCCTTTGCCCTGGTTGGAAACCCTTAATTCATCAGCCATTTTCAATTGTTCAATTTCAAACTTGGAGGGCGACTTGTCCGAGGAGCTTAGTCGAAGGAAGTCAAAGTATTTCAAATGGTATGATTCCCCTCGGGAGTGTTAGCCATGAGGGTGCAAAGCCTCTCGATCGCACTAATTAATAGCTAAAATTATGCTGACAACTAAAAATTAATTTTCCTCGTTATCTTTGGGAGGTACTGGATCGCAACCCCCAGGATGAAAAGGATGACAGCGCAAAATCCGCTTAACGGCCATTGAACAGCCGCGGAGTGTCCCAAATCTTTCTATGGCTTCGATCGCGTATTGCGAACAAGTGGGCTGAAACCTACAGGCGTTAGGCAAGTAAGGAGAAATCACCATTTTGTAGGATCGAATTAATCCGATCGGCAATGCTTTCACAATTTTTACCTCAGCGCTGGATTCAGGTAATCGCAAAATCTTGTCCCATACCGCTGAAAGCTAGGTTAATCAACAACATCCCCAGCGGTTTCCGCAATCGAGCTTGCTTGAGTTCCCCGACATCTACAACTTCAAATCCGATGTTTTGCGCGAGATTAGTGACAATTTTCTTGGCATCTATATTGTCTCCGCAAATAAAAGCGGTTGCTGTTTGCGAACAGAAGTGCAAATTTTTTAAACAGCTTGCGCCAATGTTGTTAAAAGCTTTCACAACTTGCGATCCGATCGCCCATTCGGCAATTTCTTCTGCCGCCGAAGTTGTGTGTCCGATTGTCAGTCCCGCAGCAAGTCCAGCGGGTGTCAGCTCCATCGGATTTGTAGCGTTAATAACAATTTTGCCAGTCAAATCTCCCGCAGCGGCGATCGCCTCTTGCGTGCCATTCCAAGGCATTGCTAAGATCAAAAATTGACCGTGACTGGCAGATTCTACAAGGCTAGCGGCTCGTGCATTTCCTCTTGTAGAAGCTACAGCAGACTGTACTTTTGCGCTCTGCGGATCTCTGACACCAAATACAATCGAGTGACCTTTTTGACTGAAAATTCGTCCCAGAGTTCCGCCAACATTTCCCGCGCCAATTATACCTATTTTCATTTTTACCTCTTGGATAACTAAAGCACAATTTGAGGAGACAATATGGTACTTGTTTCTGAGGAAGCTACTTGACCGATACCTAAGAATTTACCATTTGTATCGTAAACTTGCAAGGGATAGGGAGGTTGGGGTATTAAGTTTAAGTTTGCGGGGGAATTGTTCGGTGTTTCCTGCGGTGTTATTGTTTCGGGAATGGGGAGGCGCTGTCCTTGAAACCAGCGTTTGGTATATTCAGGAGAAAGGACGATCGCACCTAGGTGTCCCAAAACCACCGAGGGCAAAATCGGGCTGAATGTATTCTCCTGTATTTGCTGTTCCAATTCTGCAAAAGTGAGACTTTGGTCGATCGAGAAACCGCTGCTTTCGGTACGAGTCAAACAAGCCAAAGTACCGCCTGAATTCAACAGTGCGCCCAAGTCCCGCGCGATCGCCCGAATGTAAGTACCGGGCCCGCAGGCGATCGACAAATCCAACTCAGGAAAATCCCCCGGCCGCCAATCCAAGATTTCCAGCCGAAAAACCTCAACATTTCTAGCAGCAACTTCCAGAGTTTCACCTTTTCTAGCTAACTCGTAAAGGCGTTTTCCTCCCACCTGAACCGCACTAAAATTCGGCGGAAACTGTTCAATTTTCCCCAAAAAATTCGGCAGTGCAGCTTGGACTTTTTCTAAACTCAAATCCGGCACAGGTTGAGAATGGATGATTTCTCCTTCTAAATCGTCTGTAGCGGTAGTTAAACCAAACCGAATCGTACCTCGGTAAGCTTTATGGTGTTGGAGAAATTGCAGCAGTCTGGTTGCTTTACCCAGGGCGATCGGCAAAACGCCAGTCACTGCAGGATCGAGGGTTCCTCCGTGTCCGACTCGCTTGAGTTGCAATATTCGGCGCACTCGCCCCACGCAGTCGTGAGATGTCATGCCCGCAGGTTTGTTAAGATTGAGAAAACCGTCTGTAGTCATTTGTCAGTTGGCAGTTGTTAGTTGGCAGTTGTCAGTTGGCAGTTATTAGTTGGCAGTTGTTAGTTGTTAGTTGTTGGTTGTTAGTTGTTAGTTGGCAGTTGTCATATCGTTTCCGCTTGCATCGTCAGGTGATTTAACCTTATTAGTACGCAGAGTACACAGAGTCCGAGAATATATATCTGAATCATTCCGATGCAAGCGGATTTAATATCAGTTGTTAGTTGGCAGTTGTCAGTTGTTAGTTATTTTAGCCTGAGCGAAGTCGAAGGAGAATCGCTATCAATTATTAGCATTTTATGCGGGCTGGTTTAGCTAATAATACATGATAAAAATGACTAAAAAAATAAGAATTGCCCTTATTTATTGGTCAAAAATCAAAAGGTATTAGCCTTTTTTAGGGGCAATATCCGCTAATAACATATGATACAAATAACTAGAAAAAAGGCAAAATTTGCCCTCTAATTCATCATTCACCATTCACCATTCATCAGTCATCCGTCATCGGTCAGAAGGAAGTTCGGCAACGGATTTTTAACCAATTTAAGGGATAGATGGAAGAAGGTAGAAGGAAGTTGAAAACTTTTGAGATGTCTTGGTTACTGACAACGCACAAGCCTTGCCTGAGTTGAAAACTTCAACATTAAAAACTTCAGACTCAAAAGTACCCGCAAGCTCAATTCCCAATTACCGATTCCCGATTATCGATTCCCAATTAAAAAATAAAGTCCGCCCTAGGGATAGAAGTAACTCCCAATACAGTAGCCAGAATTTCCTTGCTGCTTGTAATTTGAATAATTGTACTCGTCGAAGTTCCAGATCCAGCGAAAATATTGAGTTCGCCAAAGGTGAGGCCGGCACTCAAGCGAATTTTATCAGTACCAACAGTAAAATCGGTAATCACATCGCCATCTGCAAAACGCCCGATCGCAAAAGTATCATTTCCAGCGCCACCAGTTAAAGTATCTCTGCCGCGATCGCCCGACAAACAATCATCCCCAATACCGCCAAACAGCGAGTCGTCACCATTACCCCCAAACAGGGTATCATCGCCCGCGCCGCCCAACAAAGTATCGCTATCTTGGTTGCCAAATAGCAAATCATTGCCCTCGTCGCCGCTTGCCGAGTCAGCACCTTTGCCGCCGTAGACAGTATCGTCGCCCGCGTTGCCGAAAACGCTGTCGCGGGCTGAACCGCCAAACAGCAAATCATTGCCCGCGTCGCCTGTAATTGAGTCGTCGCCGTCGCCGCCGTAGAGGGAATCGTTTCCCGCCAAGCCAAAAATGCTGTCAGCCCCGCCCAAACCGAATATCAAGTCAGCGCCCCCAGTACCGCTGAGGGAGTCGGGGCCGCTGGTACCATTCTTAGCCTTAACTGACCCTCCGGGGCTGGTACCACCGCTGGAGGGGGTTGGAGTTGTGATGATGATAATGTTAGGTACTGCTGATGGCATGATTTGGCACAGTGGTAGAAATTTGCCATTCTAACTTAGCTTAAAAGCCGGAGTTATCAGCTCCTCAACCGCCGAAATGAGAAATATCGATCGCACCTGCGACAGCATAAGATTCGCACAAAAAGCCCTGCACGGTGGAGCCGTCCTCCAACATTAGCGTACCGATTCCCAGCGGCCGCTTAATTTGAGCGACAAATCGGCCCAAAGTTGCGATCGACAATTCCAAAATTTCCACGTTGGTAAAAGCAGCGGGAACCCCCCGCGATCCTGCGGTATCGGTATCCAGAGTATTTTGGGTGCGATCGGTCTTCTTTTGTTATTGGAGAGGGGATGGGGCGATCGCTATTTAATTATTAACAGATTAGGGTGCATCACCTGCGACAGATAGTTTGGGCAAAAAATGCCAAAGTGACGCACCTTAGTGCTATGGCTAAATTGAAATGTCAGCCATAATTATTCCTCCCAAAGTATGATATACTTAATGTATCAAAAATTCCTTAAATACTACGATAGATATAGTGTTTTAAAAGTAATATTCATGTTAAAAAAATTAAAAATCATTACTCTTTCAACTTTCCTGGCGTTAGGAACAGCTACGCTAGGTTCTACTGCACCTCTCCCTAGTCCTAATAATCAAGGGGATTATACGGGAAGATATTATCATACCTATTGGGAAGTAGTAGACCCAGACCCAAATGGGTTAAATTGTCGCATGAATTCTTCTTTTGAAGAATTTATGCGTGTTGACAACCGCACTCCATTTGATGTTTTTAATTGGTCTGTAGTTGGTGTTTTAAAACAGGGACAGCGTTTTGAAAGCTTTCCTGGAAATGCTGGTGTTACTTTCCTGGATACCAGGGGTTTACCTTGGGTTTTTGTAGGGAAAAACTACACTGCTGGTGCAGCGCAAGGTTGTTTTATTCGCGCTAATAGTCAATTTGTTAAACCAGTACAGATGTCACAGACTCGCGTACAACCCCAAACGAATCAACCGCTAGCAAGTTCCACAGCACTGCCGATGGAGCTTGGTTTTGACGAAGGATTTGGCTCGATTGTAGTACCAGAAAGCGATACCACAGCATCGGCCTATGGAGGACGCTTAAGGCGATATGATGTTCACATTGCCAAAATGTTTGAAGTCACTCACTTTATGTGTCAATCTGGGAATGTAACACCCGGTATTACTTGGAATTACGAGGCTGGTGGTGGCAGGATTAATATGGGAAGTTTTGAAATAACCTGCCGACTTGCTAATCAAATAGCTAGTGCCTATGGTTTAGGTAAGTCGGAACCTACGAATGTTACTTTTTCGGCTGGTGAAATCGGTCGCCCCTCTGTCAGCAGTTTCAACGTTCCCATCCTAGATATTACAGGTAATAAAGTACCACGCTGGGTGAGTTTTGTGCAGGGATTTCAGCCAGTGAGGAGGTAGGGCGATCGATCGCCATAGAAGGAGGTGTTAGAGGCAAGTATGTTGAACAATGCCGTGCCAGGACAAACTTAGTGCTTTTAGATGCAGATGTTGCCCAAGCTTTTCCCAATAATTGAGCAGTGAATGAGGCATTGAGGATGTTAATTCAGATTGCACAGCGCCAGCAATTAAATACTGTGGTAGAGTAAACGGAATAAAAATGATTGGTGAGGTGCGATCGCAATTCGCACAATTGCGAGTAATTAGCTAGTAATTTTGATTGTCAAGTATAATAGAGTCCATGTATCCGACAATCTGTCTTAATTTATGTCAAACCATCTGTGGCAATAAAAATATCATGCTACCTAAAATTACAATTGCTCAAAAGTTGACGACCAAGTTTTTAATTGTCATATTTTTATGTTTTGGAATCCTCTTGATGCACTCTGAACCAGTCAGAGCAGAAGGAAGTCTATCTAATGTCAGCAAAAAAACAGATTGCTTTTTAGTTCTAGGAGGAAGCTGTGACAAAGAAGCGACAACCAATACATTCTCCTCTGAAACCGAGATTAAACCAGGCGCTAACCTGAGTGGAAAAAACCTACAAGGTGTTAATCTGCATAATGCTGATTTGAGAAGATCGGATTTGAGTGGCGCAAATTTAACTGGAGTAGACTTGAATGGTGCTGAGTTAAGTGAGGTTAAAATCAGCAGAATCAAAAACCCGGGCAACTTAGATTTTCAGGGATTTGATTGGAGTAAAATTAGGTTAAGCAAGGAAGATTCTCTCAAGATATTTACAGCCAACTTAAGCAAGCAAGATTTAGTCAATTTCATCAAAGCTGACCCTAATGGCTTGGATTTCAGCGGATTGGACTGGAAGAAAGTTAAGTTAAGTCCTAAAGATGTAGTGAGTTTGGTTAGCTTGAAGCTAAATCAGCAGGATTTAATTAACTTAATCAAAAGCGATTCTAATCAGCTAAATCTTAGTAAGGAAGAATTACTAGGGTTAGTCCAGCTAAACTTAAATAACAGCAGTTTATGGCGAGGTTCTAAGCTAAGTAGTCAAGACCTACTAAATTTACTACCAAACAGTTTGAGTGGAGTAGACTTAAGCGGGGTTGACTTACAAAAAGCAAACTTTACTGGTAGCAACCTACAGCAAGCTAACCTGAGTGGTGCAGACTTGAGAAAAGCAAATCTTAACGGTGCAAAAATGCCTGATGGTACTCTCTATCGACGTTAGTTTTGCTTAGTAGAGTGCGTCACCTGCTATAATCGCTCTGTTTCATCAAGAATTAATCGGCGTTGCTGAATTGGGAGATGAAATCTGTACGGGGGATCTTGGCCCCGTGGTTGCCCCCACCGCCGACGGGGTAAGTACGGGGGCTTAACCCCTACAAACCCATCATACTTTCATTCAGCAACGCCAGTTTTTTTAGGTTCCTCATGGGCTTCACAAAAAGGAGTCGTAATTTCTAAACACCCGTCCAAATAAGTTAAACGCGCCCCAGTTTCAGCCAAATCTGCATCCAACTTTTCCAGAGTCTCCCATGTCACATTTGACAGAAAGGCTGCACTTGTACCCAATCCTGCTTTAGAAATTGCGACAACCATCTGACTTACCTTTCGCGATCGCTCTTTCATAATATACGACTTCCAAAACTTGGAGTTTATCGTCATATTCTATTCTTTAGTCCGCGCACCATCCGGACTTCGTTTGTGTAGAAGCGGTTTCAACCGCCGAGTTTTATTGATAAAAATCTTTTTTCCCCAAACAAAAAGCGCCCCTATTTCTAGGAGCGCTTTTTGTTAATCTCAGACTAAAACTTAGCCGTTGATAGAAGGAGCAACCATTGCTACGGGAGTAGTTTCAGCAGCAGCCAAGTCAAGCGGGAAGTTGTGAGCGTTGCGCTCGTGCATTACTTCCATACCCAAGTTAGCGCGGTTGATCACATCAGCCCAGGTATTGATACCACGACCTTGAGAGTCGATAATCGATTGGTTGAAGTTGAAACCGTTCAAGTTGAAAGCCATCGTGGAGATACCCAAAGCGGTAAACCAGATGCCTACTACTGGCCATGCACCTAACAAGAAGTGCAAGGAACGGCTGTTGTTGAAGGAAGCGTATTGGAAAATCAAACGACCGAAGTAGCCGTGGGCTGCAACGATGTTGTAGGTTTCTTCTTCTTGACCGAATTTGTAACCGTAGTTTTGCGACTCGGTTTCAGTTGTTTCGCGAACCAAAGAAGAGGTAACTAAGGAACCGTGCATTGCGGAGAACAAGCTACCACCGAATACACCAGCTACTCCCAACATATGGAAGGGGTGCATCAGGATGTTGTGCTCAGCTTGGAACACTAGCATGAAGTTGAATGTACCGGAGATACCCAAGGGCATACCGTCTGAGAATGAACCTTGTCCGATTGGGTAGATCAAGAATACTGCGGTGGCTGCTGCAACTGGTGCAGAGTAAGCTACGCAGATCCAAGGACGCATACCTAAGCGGTAGGACAGTTCCCATTCACGACCCATGTAGCAGAAAATGCCGATGAGGAAGTGAAATACTACCAATTGGTAGGGGCCGCCGTTGTACAACCACTCATCAAGAGAAGCTGCTTCCCAGATTGGGTAGAAGTGAAGACCGATCGCGTTAGACGAAGGAACAACTGCACCTGTGATGATGTTGTTACCGAACATCAAGGAACCTGCTACTGGTTCGCGGATGCCGTCAATGTCTACGGGAGGGGCTGCGATGAATGCAGTGATGTAGCAAATTGTGGCTGTCAGTAGTGTAGGAATCATCAAGACGCCGAACCAACCTACATAGAGGCGGTTGTCGGTCGATGTGACCCAGTTGCAAAACTGATCCCACAAGTTAGCGCTTTCGCGCTGCTGTAAGGTGGCTGTCATGTGTTTATGATTGCGTTATTTGGTTGTCAATGTTCGGATGATGTCTCTATTATTAACGATGCCGTGAAGGTTTGTAAAGGCCTGTAGCGACAGTTAAACTGATGAAGGTGATAAGGAAAGCTGATGAACCCTGCTGCCAGGGGGAAAACACATCACGCGGCGGTCTTCGGCACATCCTACCTTTTAACGCGGAACTGGTGGCAGCGGAGGTTGAGAAGGCACAGGAGGTGGCTCGATCGGCAGTGGAGGCGCAGCATTGCGAGCTGGTGGCGCACTGCTGAACTGCTGGAGTTGCTCTGGGGTGAGCGATCGCAAAATTCTCAGTCCGAGAGTGTCTCGCGAGATGCTTAGAGCGTAGTTCGGCTGTAAATAGGGGCGGAAATTTGATTTGTTGTTCAAATAGGTTTCCATGAAGGCTACGCTGAGTCCGTTGACGTAGCGGCGGGCTAAAGCAGGTTCGGGGCCGATGACATCTGGTGGTGGCAGAAAGACGCTTTGAGGGGAATCCTCGATCGTTGAGAAGTGAGTCCCGTTGTTCATCAGTACCAAATATTTGTTGGGCGATGTCAGCCAAGTGAAGGGTTGAATTTGTTCGAGCAAAGCTGGGGCGACTGTATCGGCGCTGCCTGCGACTACCATGATTGGGATTTTTATTTGGCTGAGGTTTGTTTCTCCGAGAATGCTGCTGGCGATCGGGTTGATGGCGATCGCAGCTTTGATGCGCGGATCGCTGAAATTGTACTGGTTGCGAGCTAGGCTGCGGGCGCGGCACTGCAACAGCAGGGAGAGGTTCCAAGTTTCGTTTTCTCGCTGGCAGTCTTTGTCTAGCTGGGCAAAGTTAATCCCCGCTCCGGCTAATGTTAAAGCTGTATAGCCACCGAAAGACTGGCCGATGATGCCGACTCGCTCCAAGTCGAGCTGCCCTCGGTAGGCAGGATTGGTAGTCGAAAGTTTGGTTAAATAATCGAGCAAATCTTTGATGTCGAGGGGGCGGTTGACAAATTCTGCTGGTTCTGTTACTTCGTTGGTTTTGCCTGTTACTAGGTTTTGGATTTGTTGGGCGTTGCTGCCTGGATGTTCGGGAACGGCGACGGCAAAGCCATAGGAGGCTAGCTGTTTGGCTAAATACTCGAAGGAAGTGCGATCGGAACCTAAGCCGTGAGAAATTACTACTACAGGGGCCGGTTGCGGGCTGCGCTGCGGCAGGTAAATGTCCATATCAAAGGTGCGATTGCGACTTGGACTCGTTATAGTTACCGATGATTTTTGCCAAGTATAGGGGCCCGGTAGCTGGGGCTGTAGGATTTCTGCGGGCGGTATCGCGGGCTCAGAGGCTGCTGCTGCTTCCGACAACTCGATGACTCCGGCGATCGCCCGATTGGAACGGTTGATCAGCGATGTCAGTTTGTCGGCGATACCCAAGGCCCGCGCAACGTCAATCCTGATACCGTAAGTAGGAAATTTTTGCAGCACGTTGAGAATTGTCAGGCCTTCTGGATCGGCGGCTGCTAAAATCAGGGCCGCTCGGATGGCATAAAATCCGGGCTGCCGAGCTTTGGTTTGAACTACTCGACCCAAGCGTTCCAGCAGCACTTCTCCTTGAGGCGTGTAGAGGAATTGGGCGATCGTCACGGGGCTGATTTCCGCTTTCGCTTGCAGGGCGCTGCGAATCTGAGCTAGCTGAGATTTTTTGGCGTACTGAGCAAAGCCGTCCAAGTTCGAGTCTATTTTGCCTTCTTTGGCGAATAGTGCCAAAGATTCGATCGGAACTGATTCTTCTAGCGGCCCGTAAGTTACGTAGATTCGCTCGGCCCCGAAAGCTGGTGCAGCGGTGCAAACAGCAGTGAATGCAAACAATCCTAGGTATTTTGGGGCGATCGACCGCCGAGTGCGAAGGGCAGCAGTAGAGAGACTCGGAAACAGACAGTTCATAACTTTCATACCTAGCACATTCTAATTAATTAGTCGGTGAAACGGTCTAAATTGTTTCGCCAATATTTAATGCCCAAAAATCTATCAGTTGCTTCGGAAATTAGGTTATCGTGGGAAGCATAGTCTGAGAGTAATTTTATGACCTGAAAACATTCTTCGGAAATTTTTAATTCAACGCGCCCGGGGTCAGTCGATTTGAGATTTTAAATTTCCTGGACAGAGGAATCGCCAAAGCAGGAACAAAAGTCTAAAATTTAGGGCACAGAACAACAAAATTCGGGGGCTTCTATCCATCTTTGGGCGAGGGGTCAAACCTACGGTTATGCCCATTGATTATTTTTTCAGCTATCCAACATATTTGCGATCGAGTTTGTAACTAGAGTCTGAATGAGAAAATTTATCATGTTCAATGCAACTGCTATCCTGATTGACGCTTTTGTGCAAGAGCTGCAGGCCGGCTACCGCCGCACCTACGGCAAGTACAAGCCTGACTATCCAGAAATTATCGCCTGGGCGGGGACGATGGCTCTGGAAAATATCGCTAACTGCGATGCTTTGTACCACAATGTGGAACACACAATGCTCGTGGCATTGGTGGGGCAAGAAATTCTGCGGGGCAAGCATATTCGCGAAGGGGGAGTGTCGCCGGAAGATTGGCTGCACTACCTGATCTCGCTGCTGTGCCACGATATCGGCTACGTGAAAGGTGTTTGCCGCCAAGACCAAGAAGCTGTCGGACTCTACGCTACGGGTATTGACGGGGGAATGGTTTCTGTACCGGTCGGCGCTACTTCTGCCAGTTTAACTCCTTATCATGTCGATCGAGGAAAACTCGTAATTGACGAACGCTTCGGCGGCCACACCTTAATTGATGCTGAACAAATCAAGCGCAATATTGAATTGACCCGCTTCCCAGTTCCTGCTAGCGAAACTCATCAAGACAGAAACAATTATTCTGGACTAGCCAGGGCCGCCGATTTGATCGGTCAGTTGAGCGACCCCAATTACCTGCGAAAAATCAGTGCGCTGTTCTACGAATTTGAAGAAGTCGGCACTAATAAAATCTTGGGCTACAAGTCTCCGGGAGATTTGCGACAAAATTACGCCAAGTTTTATTGGAACGGAGTTTTTCCCTACATTCCAGCAGCTTTGAACTACTTGGAATTAACCCAGGGTGGCAAACAAATCATTGCCAACCTCTACGCTAACGTGTTTCAAGTAGAACATGCTGAACCGCTCGCTTTCAACAAAACAAATGCTCAAGAATTAATTAAATCCCGTGCTAATGCTAATAGCAACTTGAACGGCGAACACAATAACGATCGCCTTCAACTTTCCACCTCCGGGGATAACAAGAAATTTAGCGAGTTTGCCGATCTAAATTTGTGAGAGATTGATCGACATAATTCAGCAGCTATAAACGCCAGTTATAATTACAACAAATGGTAAATTTAGAGCTGCTGATTTTTTATTGAGTTATAATATAACTAAGGAATGACAATTAAATAACTGTTACTTACTTGTTTGCTCGTTTGCTCGTTACCAGGCTCTACCTGGTAATGCAGATCCAGAGGCTCTGCCTCTCTTTACCCCGCCACTTTTGAAGAGAGAAAAGTGTAACAAATGTTTAAAAGATTAAAGTCTTGTTCCTAAGAAATCCTTGTTGTTTAGAGAGAGTTAAATGATGGCAACCAACAACATAGAAGTCGTTTTTAGCTTTGATACAACTGGCAGTATGTATCCTTGCTTGACGCAAGTTCGCCGGAAAATTAAAGAGACGGTGACAAGACTGCTTGATGAAATCCCTGGCATTCGGATTGGCATTATTGCTCACGGGGACTATTGCGATGCTGGCAGCACTTACGTGACTAAACACCTCGATTTGTCGGGCGATGCCGACAAGATTTGCAATTTTGTGCAAAATGTAGAACCAACTGGCGGTGGCGATGCTCCAGAATGTTATGAATTAGTCTTGCACGAAGCTCAATCACTTTCTTGGACTCCAACTAATTCCAAAACATTGGTACTCATTGGCGATGACATCCCGCACGCACCCGCTCAAACTCCTCAAAAACTTAACTGGCGTCAGGAAGTAGATAAGTTAGCACAGATGGGAATTGCTGTGTACGGCATCCAAGCTCTCAACCGCAATCATGCTACTTTATTCTACAAAGAACTAGCCGAAAAGTCTGGCGGTTTTCACCTCAATCTCGACCAATTTTCCTACATCACAGATTTATTTTTAGCAGTTTGTTACCAACAGTCATCTAACGAACAACTACAAGCTTACGAGCAAGAAGTTGTCAGTGAAGGTCGCATGAGTCGCGGATTAAACAAGATGTTTGATACCATGCTGAAGCGGGAAGGCGCTGCTGTTTATGAATCAGCCGAATTGCGAGCCGTAAAACCGGGGAGATTTCAGATTCTAGAAGTAGATAACGAGATTTCAATTAAAGCTTTTGTGCTGGAGAATGGTTTGGCTTTTAAAACCGGGCGCGGGTTTTATGAGTTTACTAAAACAGAAACTATCCAAGGTAAGAAAGAAATTGTGCTGATGGAGCGTTCGACAGGGGATTTGTTTGAAGGAGAAGCGGCGCGAGAAATGTTGGGTTTGCCAAGGGGCGAGACTGTGCGCCTCAAACCTAGCAATCTAGAAAAGTATGCGGTTTTTGTGCAAAGTACCTCGGCGAATCGCAAGCTGATGGGGGGGACTCGTTTCCTTTATGAAGTTGAAGATTGGGATCGTTAAGCGATTTTAAATGTTCAAATTACCGCCGCAGATTGAGGCATAAAATGCTAACATTTTTATTGTGTTTGTGATATTTTGTTCTAGACATCTGCGGTTAAAAAATATACACTTTTAAGTTAATATGCAACCAGACATTCAGCAGCGAGTTAAACAGTTGAGGGAGCAGCTACAGCAAGCTAGTTATGCTTATTATGTTCTCGATGCGCCGATTATGGCTGATGAGGTGTACGATCGCCTTTATCGACAGTTACAAGAGTTAGAATCAGATTATCCTGAATTAATTACTGCCGAAAGTCCGACTCAGCGCGTGGGAGAAAAGCCGGCTACTCAATTTTTTAGCGTCAAGCACAATATTCCTCTCTACAGTTTGGAAAATGCTTTTAATTTTGAGGAATTTGCTAAATGGCAGGAACGCTGGCAGCGAATTGCACCCCCCCTAACTCCCCCTTATCAACGGGGGGGACAAGATGGAATTACGCCTCGTCAGGATGGGATTTCACCCCCCCTAACCCCCCCTTGTGAAGGGGGGGGACAAGATGGAATTACGCCTATTCTTAGCAAGGAAGAAAACAAAGAAATTACTCCCCCCCGAAGCTTGGGGGGGTTGGGGGGGGTTTCCTATGTTTGCGAATTAAAAATTGACGGTTCTGCTTTAGCATTAACCTATGAAAATGGAATTTTAGTTCGCGGTGCGACGCGGGGAGATGGGATTGCGGGAGAGGATATTACTCAAAATGTCAAGACTATTCGCTCGATTCCTTTAAAACTCAATTTAGATAATCCGCCGCCTGTGGTGGAAGTGCGGGGAGAGGCTTTTTTGTCTTTGGCTGTGTTTGAGGAAATTAATCGGGAACGGGAAAAAGCGGGGGAACAATTGTTTGCTAATCCTCGGAATGCGGCGGCGGGTACGCTGCGACAGTTGGATTCTAAAATTGTGGATAAGCGCAGGTTGGATTTCTTTGCTTATACTCTGTATTTAGATGAGGGTAATGAGGGTGACACGCAGTGGGATTCGTTGGAATTATTGCGAAAAATGGGGTTTAAGGTGAATCCCAATCGCAAAGTTTGCTATGCTTTGGATGAGGTGCGGGAGTATTACGAATATTGGGATACTGAGCGGGGAAATTTGCCTTACATGACCGATGGGGTTGTTGTTAAGATGAATTCGGTTTTGCTGCAAAAACAATTGGGTTTTACTCAGAGGTTTCCGCGTTGGGCGATCGCCCTGAAGTATCCGGCCGCCGAAGTCCCTACAATGGTAGAAGGAGTCACCGTACAAGTAGGGAGAACCGGAGCTCTGACACCTGTAGCGGAACTCAAACCGGTGCAGTTGGCTGGAACCACGGTTTCGCGCGCTTCTCTCCACAATAGCGATCGACTTTCCGAGCTAAATCTCCATATTGGCGATACTGTGATTGTCAGAAAAGCTGGGGAAATTATACCAGAAGTTGTGCGAGTTTTGCCGGAACTTCGTCCCCAAAATGCTCAACTTTTTCAAATGCCTAGTTGCTGTCCCGAATGCGCGCAGCCTGTGGTTCGGGAAAAGGGGGAGGCCGTTACTCGGTGCATCAATACATCTTGTCCGGCAATTTTGAGGGGTTCGCTGATTCATTTTTGCAGCCGGGATGCTCTGGATATTAACGGTGTTGGGGAAAAGTTGGTGCAGCAGATGGTTGATAGCAATCTGCTCAATTCTGCTGCGGATTTGTACGATTTGACTGCGGAAAGATTGATGGGTTTGGAACGCATGGGTAAGAAGTTGGCCCAAAAGTTGGTAAGTGCGATCGCCCAATCGAAAAATCAACCTTATTCGCGGGTACTTTACGGCTTGGGAATCCGCCACGTTGGTAGTGTCAACGCGCAATTGCTGACAGAAAGGTTTGCAAATGTGGAAGAGTTAGCCGCAGTATCGGCCGCTGCGATTGAGGGCGTGTACGGCATCGGGCCGGAGATTGCACAATCGGTTTCTCAGTGGTTTCGAGTTCCGGCAAATCAAAGTTTAATCGCACGGTTAAAAACTGCGGGATTGCAATTGCACTCAGAAGTAAAAAGTCAGAATTTAGCCGACATAAATTTACAGTTTGCTGGCAAAATATTTGTATTGACTGGAACTTTGCCGACTCTGAAACGAGATGAAGCCAAAGATTTGATTGTCAAAGCTGGAGGAAAAGTCACAGGTTCGGTTAGTGCTAAAACTGATTATGTGGTTGTGGGTGAAGATGCGGGTTCTAAATTAGAGAAAGCTCAATCTTTGGGGGTAAAACTACTTTCGGAATCTGAGTTATTAGAACTGCTATCGAAACCATAAATGATTGGTGAAAGTCAATATATCTCTGTTTGCTCTTTCTCTGCGGCCTCTGCGGCCTCTGCGGTTCGCAAAAAAAGCTGATTCATTTCAGCCGTTTTCAAAGAACATCGGCAACAATTCTATTTCCCTAGGTGCAAAATAGCCGATCCTCTTCGTTGGCGCAGCCCCCGTAGGGGCGGGCTCCGCTAACGCGAATTGTGCAATACCTCAAAAGGCATAGAAATCGCGCTCGCGATCGATACAATATACATACTTCTACGGCGCTACTGCTTTTTGAGGTTGCCAGTACAGACGAGTTTTGCTAAAATCTGAGAGAATTTGCAAGAGTGCGCCATCGCCTCCGGCAATTCCCAGCCAATCGCAAAAATCAGAGGAGCTACGTGATGTCGGAAATCCCAGAACAAACACAAACCAATTTGCCGCCTCCAGAAATAAGTTCCGAAACCCCTATTTCTGTGACGGAAAACTTAAAAAGTAGCTTGGGAAATATCCTGAGCAGTTGGAAGATTAAAGCAGGATTAGCAGTGGCGGTACTGTTTGGAGTGTTCCTATTTTGGTTTTACTGGCAGCACATGATTGCAGTCGCAGGTATGAAGAGTTGGGCGAGTCGATCGGGCGCTAAGGCGATCGAATGTATGGTAAGAGATACTAATAACGACCAGTATGTAAGTTGCAGCGCTCTCCTCGACCAGCAAATTGTCCCTCTCGAATGCAGTTCTAGTTTGTTAAACATCGGTTGTCGCGTCAATTACGGAACCGCAGCGCCTAACGTGAAACAGGGAGGGCCAAGAGGTTCTGCTTCTTGATAATTTTTAACTCGCTTGGTAATCGGAAAAATATGATTCTGATGGCAAGAATAAATGGTGCGTCAGAATGAGATGAGGAGTGATTGAAAATCACCTTTCCTGACGCATCCTACCCTTGACTTCTTCCATATTCCTTATTCCTTATTTTCACCCTAAGCAAAGCCGAAGGGTACTCTTCCATCTTCCATCTTCCATCTTCCATCTTCCATCTTCCATCTTCCATCTTCCATCTTCCATCTTCCATCTTCCATCTTCCA
>NZ_JAUBTN010000002.1:160409-190004 GCF_036705055.1 Microcoleus sp. CZ3-B2
TCTTCTTCCGACAGACTTACATCCGTTACATCCGTTACATAATCCGTTGCCGAACTTCCCTCTTACCAAGGACTTCCGATTAGGGTGAAACTGCTCCAGTAGTAAGGATGAGAAAAATCTTGGTTTTGTTGTAAGTCAGCCGGTAAATTCAATTTGCCCGCTGTTGTTACTAACTGCCCGTTTTCCATCCGAACTTTATGAGCAATCATCGCCTGTTGAGCAAGTTGCAAAGTTTCTGCCTTCGTTGTGGCTCCTCGCAACTGGTGGTAAAATTCGCTCATCAGGGCCAAAGTGCCTCCGTCGTCAACATACCACAAACTCCCTAAAGCAGATTTCGCGCCGGATTTTACTGCTAAACCTCCAAAACCTAACTCTGCTTCCCCATCGCCCAAGGCTGTTCTACAAGCACTTAATACTAATAAGTCTACCTGCGGATTGCGCCAATTTAAACTTTCTAGGCGATCGAGCTGCAATTTGGAATTCCACAGTTGAATATAAGAATTGCTTGGTTTTCCCGGTTGAAAGTCAGCGTGGGTTGCTAGGTGAACTATCCGAAATCCTCTTTTGGCGTGTTCGGAGTTGAGATTATCTAAAGTGAAAGTCGAATTGAGGAAAGATGGCCCGTGCCACTGAGCCGAAATCGCCTGTAATTCGATGGGCACACTGAGCAAGGGCTTTTGGTTAACAAATTCTGACCTTCCCATTGCTAGGACTGTGGCATCTGTAACTGCTTTATAATCGCTATTAGTCAAGCTAAAACTCGGAATGAGGCTGAAACTGTATTTTTCAATTAAGAAGCCTTTACCGTCGTGCAAAGCGGCAAAGGGCATACTCCTCAATCCGGGATCGACTGACAGTAACAATGTCTGAATTCCTAAGTTTTTTAAGTCTTTGTCTAGGGGTGCGATCGCCCATTTATATAATTGCTGGGCGGCGCGTAGATAAGTCGTAGTACCGCGTTTTCCCGGACTGGTGATTTCAGCCTGCAACTCCTGAACAAATGGGAAAAGAGCTGCTCTGTTGGCTTCAGGGACGCTGTAGTGAATCGGCCGTCCCACGGGAGGAACTAAAATTAGTTCTAGTCGATCGGCTAGCGAGATTATGTAGATGATACCAGACCGTTTGCCGGTTTGCTGTTCGATATTTTTTAAAGTTTGTTGGAATGTCGCAATCATGACTTTTTGATCGGGAAGATTGGCTGTTACTCCCAGGTATTGTCCAAATTCTTGATTCCTTGTTTGTTCAATTCCCCAGACTGTTTTTTCTATGTCGTTACCTTCAAAAAGTCGATCGGGAGGTGGAACATATCCCAGAACTAAAGAAGAATTAGGGGTTAGTGGTGGCGCTGTTTCCCTGCTGGGAACTGTTGGCGGTTGGTATGCCGGGGGCAACTGACTGATGATACTCGAATCAAGTCTTAAAATTTGATCGGCAGCAGCGCCGGGATTGTCTAGCGGTGGAATTTTGCGACGGCCTTGCAAGTCTTCTGGATCGGGGATTGAGGGTTGCGGTGCTGGTTTTGCTGTGGCTGTGGGCGATAGTGGTGTTGCTGGTATGGCGACGGGTGCGATCGTCCTGGGTGGTAATGCGTTAAAGTCGATCGAAGTTACTGCTACCGACTGCAGCAGCGGCGGTGTCAGCCCAACAATCGGCGGAATTGTTTCCGTTGTCGGCGGAATTGTCAGCGGAATTGTCGGCGGAATTGTTTCCGTTATCGGCGGAATTGTCAGCGGAATTGTCAGCGGAATTGTCAGCGGAATTGTCAGCGGAATTGTCGGCGGAATTGTCGGCGGAATTGTTTCCGTTGTTGGCGGAATAGTTGGTGGAATTGTTTCCGTTGTTGGCGGAATTGTCGGCGGAATTATCGGCGGAATAGTTGGTGAAATAGTTTCCGTTGTCGGCGGAGTTGTGGGCGGAATTATCTGCGGAGTTGTGGGCGGAACTATCGGCGGAGTTGTGGGCGGAATTATCTGCGGAATTATCTGCGGAGTTGTGGGCGGAGTTGTGGGCGGAGTTGTGGGCGGAATTGTCGGCGGAGTTGTCGGCGGAATTGTCGGCGGAATTGTCGGCGGAATTGTCGGCGGAATTGTCGGCGGAATTGTCGGCGGAATTGTCGGCGGAGTTATCGGCGTGGGATCGATCCCGTCGTCAGTCGAAAACGCAATATTACCCACACTACTAGAACGCGGAAACGACTGCGATGTAATGCTAGATTGTCCCGTGGTAATTGCGCCCGCCGTACCGTTGCTAGCAGCATTTCCAACGACAAAGGGTTGAATCGGCGACCCTCCATCTCCCCCAGCGTGCACAATTGTAATTTGGCCACCACCGGCACCGCCAGCAGTAGAAATGCTAGCAAATCCCGTCGGCGAAAGTGGGGTGGAAAAAGTACCAGTAGCGCGGAAAAATCCCCCTGTCGATTCAATAAAAACATTCCCACCGGTGCCGCCAGTACCGCCTTGTGCATCGATCGACTTTACTTGAATATCGCCGATCGGATCTAAGAACACATTGCCGCCATTTCCCGCTGTACCGAAGGAGGTAATTTGTCCCGCCGTAATTGAATTTAAAGCTTTAACGGTGATGTTCCCGCCCGTATTTCCCGCTGTATTCAAATCTTGAGCATTCACTTTTCCCTGCGGGCTCAAAAGCTCAATCGTCCCTCCATTTCCAGCATTTGAAGCAGCGACATTGCCCAATAAATTGATATTTCCCGCGCTATTTATTTGCAAGCTTTGCACGTTAATTGTCGAGTTGGCTGTTACGTCGCCAGCATTTTTGATCGCAACATTTGCTAACTGTCCAATGGCGCCGACTGCTGCGCTGAAAGTGATGCTGCCGCTACCTGCATCCAGATTTAGGCTGCGGGCCACATCAATACTGTCGATCGCACCTCCAAAGGCAATATTTCCGCCACCAGTGCTCAATATCGCGTCTTTCGTCAACCCGAGAACACCGTTAATATTGATATTGCCATTATTAGTAGTAACATTGCCACCCAATTTAGTGCTATCAGCAGCAATATTAAAACCCGAATTGCTCGCAATATTACCTGTCAATTCCGCTTGCTTTGCGGTAACATTCAAAACAGAAAGTGGTGCTGTTCCGCCGATATTTCCTTGCACCAGCACATTGCCTGTAGCTGCATCTAAGTTTAACAAATGATTGCCGTCGATCGCACCAACTATCTTAATATCTCCGCCGCCGCTACTGAGATTAATATCGTTTCCGAGTTGGATAGTGCCGTTAAGGGCGATCGGATTTTTATTGGTATTGATGCCAGAATTTAAATTAATTGTGGAAGCGTTGAGGGCGATACTGCTGTTGTCATTGCCCGTCAGAGTGCCATCAAGTGCGATCGTCCCAGTTCCCCCTTGAATAGTTACGGGGTCTAAAAATGTGAGATTATTAGGTATACTAACCTTGGCGGTGCTATCCGATCGCCCGATCGCGATCGAGCTAAACCCATTTTGAATAAAATTAAGTTCCGATCCCGTCAAATCTAAAGCGCTAGTATTGTTATCAGTTCCGCCAACCACAATATTTTGTCCTGCTGTTGCTGGTTGCAGCGTTAGCGCGCCCGTACCAGAAACGTTACCTGAAAAATCAATTTCACCGGCAGTTAAAGTCAGCGGGTTACTACCTGCCGATAAACTAGAACCGAAAGCAATAGTTGCATCTCCGAGTGTAAAATTTACAGGAGCTTTTAATGTCACCGGGCCGCTAAAACTAATGTTATCATTAGTTGTGGTGATATTTCCGCTCAGGGCCACGCTTCCCGCGCCATTTTGATTAAATGCACCGTCTAAGTTCAGATTATTTAAAATATTTAGATTACCCGTATTGCTAATTATTAGCGTGCCGTTATTGGTAGTAGTTAAAGCTCCTTGCAAATTGATAGTATCAGCCGAAATTCCAATATTGCCAGCTACGTTAATCGCAGAATTTGCATTGATATTTTTTCCGCTAATTTGCAACTTACTTAAAGAATTAGCATTGCCAACTGCACCATTAAATGTAACATTACCGGTATCCCCATTCACAGTCAACTCGCTACTGCCGTTAACTGTATCATTAAAAGTAAGATTGTCACCTGAAATAATCAGATTATTGGCAACAGTGACAGCATCTCCATAAGTTTGACTTCCCGTAGTTGTCACATCGCCATTCAGTTGAGTTGTGCCGCCAGCGTTAGTGGTGATGCTAGCAGCCTTGACGGCATTAAATGCAGTTGTTCCTGTACTATTAACTGTAATATTTCCTAATGTTGCGGTATTGCCAACTGCACCATTGAATGTAACACTACCGCTCACCGCCTGCACAGTCAAATCGCTGGTGCCATCCACAGTATTATCGAAAGTAATGCTGTCACCTGAAAGAATCGGATTATTGGCAATTGTCACTGCATCTGCATAAGTTTGAGCGCCGATTGTAGTGACATTTGCCTTGACTTGAGTTGTGCCGCCAGCATCTGTAGTCAAACTTGCTGCATTGACTGTTTGATTAAATGCAGTTGTTCCTGTAGAGTTAGCTGTTAAATTGCCGATCGCCTTTGAGCTCCCAACTGCACCATTGAATGTAACATCACCAGTCGTCCCATCCACAGCCAAATCGCTGCCGATGTTATTGGAGTTAACAGTATCGTTGAAAGTAATGCCGTTCCCTGTGAGAGTCGGATTCTTGGCAATTGTCACAGCATCTCCGTAGATTTGACTGCCGGTTGTCACATTGCCATTGAGTGTAGTTGTGCCGCCAGCATCTGTAGTCAAACTTGCTGCATTGACTGTTTGATTAAATGCAGTTGTTCCTGTAGAGTTAGCTGTTAAATTGCCCATCGCCTTTGAGCTCCCAACTGCACCATTGAATGTAACATCACCAGTCGTCCCATCCACAGTCAAATCGCTACCGATGTTATTGGAGTTAACAGTATTGTTGAAAGTAATGCCGTTGCCTGTGAGAGTCGGATTCTTGGCAATTGTCACTGCATCTCCGTAGGTTTGAGCGCCAGTGGTTGTCACATCGCCATTGAGTGTAGTTGTGCCGCCAGCATCTGTGGTTAAACTTGCGGCATTGACTGTTTGATTAAATGCAGTTTTTCCTGTAGAGTTAGCTGTTAAATTGCCGATCGCCTTTGAGCTCCCAACTGCACCATTGAATGTAACATCACCAGTCGTCCCATCCACAGCCAAATCGCTGCCGATGTTATTGGAGTTAACAGTATCGTTGAAAGTAATGCCGTTCCCTGTGAGAGTCGGATTCTTGGCAATTGTCACAGCATCTCCGTAGGTTTGAGCGCCAGTGGTTGTCTTGACATTGCCATTGAGTGTAGTTGTGCCGCCAGCATCTGTGGTTAAACTTGCTGCATTGACTGTTTGATTAAATGCAGTTGTTCCTGTAGAGTTAGCGGTAATATTTCCTAATGCTGTAGTATTCCCAACTGCACCATTGAATGTAACATTACCGCTCACCGCCTTCGCCGTCAAATCGCTGGTGCCGTCCACAGTATTATTGAAAGTAATGTCGCTACCTGTGAGAATGGGATTATTGGCAACAGTGACAGCTTCTCCGTAGGTTTGACTGCCGGTTGTTTTGACATCGCCATTAAGTGTAGTTGTGCCGCCAGCATTGGTGGTGAAACTGGTAGCCGTGATAGCATTAAATGTAGCTTTACCAGCACTATTTACAGTGAGATTTCCCAAGGGTGTAGTATTGCCGATCGCCGATTTAACTGAAAAGTTAACTGTACCTGTTTCTAAAGTGAGATCGCCGCTGCCATCAATGTTATTGTTAAACAGAATATTGCCACTTGCTGAATTGCCATTGCTCACTAAGACACTATTTCCAACTAAGGTATTGCCGTTAATTGTGATATTTTGAGATTGAGTGGTAATATTGCCCTTCAGGTTATTAGTTGTAGCGTTGAGAGTAATGGAAGCATTATCTGTTCCCGAAATCGATTGGTTGGGATTGACAAAAATAGTGCCTTGAGTATTAAAAGTCACAGGATCGGCAAAAGATACTGGCAAATTCTCTACAGTGATATTGCCTGTAGTAGTTTTCCCTCCGAAAATAATGGCACTAAAGCCATTACGCAATGAGGATAAAAAAGGTGCTCCTATATCGATCGCCTGCGGATCGTCACCAAGTCCAGCCTGGAAGCGAATTCCGACATTCGGCGAAAACGGCTCAATTGAAAAACTCCCTTTACCCTGCGCGAAACCTCCTCCCAAAAAGCCAATCTCATTGCTGCTAATGCTAATATTTCCCGTACCGGGCAATCCATTAGCATCAATGCTATTTATCCCAACTTCATTGGGAGTTGCGATCGCGATATCTCCACCGGCACCAGAACTAGAACTAGAATTAACGACTCCTGAGTATGCAAAAATGTTGCCTGTTTTGCCCGTGAGTGTGATGTTTCCGCCATTGCCAGCAGTGGAACTGGAGTTAAGATTACTAGCATTAATATTGTTGGCACTTAGTGTAATTGACCCACCATTTCCGGTACTGGATGTGGTATCAATTGCCCCTGCACTCGTATCAATATCGCCATTAGTGCTGGTAAGGGCGATCGCCCGTCCGGGATTTCTCATACTACCAACGGTAATATTGCCTGTAGTTTCAATTGAAAAGTCGATCGGATTCTTAACATCGAAAGAATTGATTGTTGTCAGGGAACGCAAACCTGTAGTCTCCCCAATTGGCCCGTTGACATTAATAACGCCTGTTCCCGCAGTCAAAACTAGGTTGCCATCGCCGTCAACCGTTCCCCCAAAATTAATGTCACCTGCATTCGTTAACCCAGTATCGAGGGTGACATTAGAACCCGTAGCCAGGGAGACTTTGCCGCCAAAGGTAATATTCTGTTCGTTGGTGACAATATTTGAATTATTTAAGAAGTTAGTGGTTGCAGCATTAAAAGTAATTGAAGCGTTGTTTTTACCTGTAATGTTTCCATTGACTGCAATTGTGGAATCTTGAATTGTGACGGGGTAATTAAAAGTAACGCCAGCGGGGTCAAGGGCGATCGCCCCCGTCCCATCCGTCCGCCCAATCGCCATTTGCGAAAACCCTTTTAACGTGTCGAGTTCCGCCTGAATCAGATTCAAAGGAGGAACGTCAGGGTTATTCTGAGTGCCGCCTATCAGAACACCTAAACTCGGTGTCAGCGGCTGTAAAGTAATAGTACCCTTGCCATTGACTTGAGTCGTCCCTAACAGTTGAATTTCATCACCCGTCAAAGTGACATTGCCACCTAAAGCCGCATCAATCACACCGGCGGTCAGGTTAATTGGAATGGAATTGTTGTTAGCCTTTCCCGTGAAGCTAATATTGCCCGTTCCCGTAGCTTGCACCGTTGGTAGGCCCGTGGCGAAGTTAATGCCGTCGTTGTTAGTTGATGTCCCAACACCGGTACCAATTAAAGCAATATCTCCATTCTGCGATTTTACCGTGCCTGAGTTGACGTATATCCCGGAATTACTGGCTGTCCCTGCACTGCCCGTCCCTGTCAACGTCACCTTTCCCAAGCCTGCGGTGTTGACTGTAGGAGCACCACTATCTAAATATATACCCTCGTTGGTAAACCCAGCCCCACCACCAGTACCAGTCAGACTGACATTTCCCGATAGCGAACTCACTTTGCCCGCCCCAAGTGATATCCCTCGATTGCCATCATTCCCATTGCCGCCAACACCGCTCAGAGTAACATTCCCAGTGCCTGTGGACTCCACCACCCCTGAACTCGAAATGCCCGTGTTGTCGTCCGCGCTCCCCTTACCTGTTCCAGTCAGCGCGATATCTCCATTCTGCGATCGCACTGTACTGGGATTATCAATAGTTATCCCTTCATTGCTGCCCGTCCCATTTCCCCCGTCCCGGTGATGGTGACAGTCCCGTTGCCGGGCGTTGACTCGACTGTAGAGTTGATGATTCTAACGCCAGTGTTTTGGGTTAAAGTTCCAGCACCAGTACCAGTCAGACTGATATTTCCCCCAGCCCGCACTGTGCTGCTGTCAATAGATATCCCTGGATTATTAAATGTCCCGTTTCCGCCAGTACCGTTGAAAGTAATACTCCCTGTCCCGATCGATTCCACTGTACTGGTAATAATGTTAATCCCCTTGTTGTCGCTTCCAGTTCCATTACCGCCAGTAGCATTGAGAGTAATACTTCCAGTCCCAGCCGTCGTGATTTTGCTGGTAGAAACAGAAATGCCGAGATTGTTGCTGACTCCAGCGACTCCTTGACCTCTAATAGAAATATTTCCAGTCCCGGCATTGAGGGTGGAACCGGTGAGATCAACTCCGCTGGGATTTGCCGCTGTCCCTACTGCTGGGGAATTTGACGGGTTGGTGCCGCCTCCTAAAATGATGTTGCCACCGTTCGAGTTGATGATAGCATTGGTAATGGCGATCGCCCCTGCACCGCTGCCATCTAAATCTGCATTCAGGGTGATACTGCTGCCGTTAGCGGTAATATTTTTGTTAACAAATATGCTGTTATTAGCATTCAGAGTCAGGGAATTACTATTAGTCCAAGATACCGGAGCGCTGACTGTAATATCGCCTTGATTCGCAAAACCTGATGCAGTAGAAATAGTCACATTTCCCAAACCTAGCTGATTTTGCAGCGTCCCATTATTAATTGTAGAAGTGCCAAGCGAGGGAGTAAATGCTCCCCCTGCTAAAGTGCCGCCTGCATCCGCACCTGTACTAATAGTGATATCAGTAGGATCTAATAATAAGGTGCCAGCGAGGCCAAAGGTCGATCGCAAATCAACTAATCCTTGAAAATCCAGCGATTGCTTTCCCGACACTTCCACAAAGCCGCCATTCCCAGAAAACAATCCACCTCTGGCCGTAATATTGCCATTAAAGCGAGTAGTTTCATCAGCCCAAACAATCACTCGCCCGCCATTCCCATTACTAATAGCATCAGCATTAATCGTCGAGTCGCTGCTGACAAAAGTCCGCAAAGCATTGGGCACAGTACCCAAACCCTGATAATCTCCGCCAATCAGTACATTGCCGCCACCGTTAATCCCAGAAGCATCGATATTGCCTGCAATAACACCTACTCGATCGCCTAAAATATTTACAGTACCGCCAGTGTTGCCAGAGACATTGAGACTGCCGGATGCGATCGTAGTTCCCGCAGTTACAGGCACTGCAACATTCCCAGTCAACACAACTTCGCCATTAGGATTTACCGTCAAACCCGTTGCCTGTGCCACACCTTTGCCAGTCAGCAACTCCGGCAAAGATAACACCGGTTGCGTCCAATTGTTCGGCAGCGAACTTTGAGTTGCTGTCGGCTGAATATCCAAGCTCAATAAATTTCCAGCTTGACTAATTCGCACCAAATTGTTACCGGGTATGGCGCTGATGAGAATATTGCCCCCCGCTGCCGTTAGCTGACCTGTATTAACAACCGTACCAGCGATCAAACTTAAACTTTGACCGGGTGCTACCGTCAAATTGCCTGCATTAACAATGCTTCCCCCTGGGAAATTTGTCAACGCAAAACTATTTGGCATCCCAATTAAAGTTGCCCAATTGTTATTGCCGATCGCACTAAACCACTGATTGTTCCCAAAACCAATTCCTGTCGCCGTAGTAGCATTAAAAGATCCCGGCACGTTGAGGCTGGCATTTAGCCCGAAAATCATGCCGGCAGGATTCATCAAAAATAAATTGGAATTGCCGCCCGTAACTTGAATTAAGCCATCGATTAAAGAAGGATTTCCCCCAGTAATCCGCCCCAGAATATTTTGAATATTGGGATTAGTCAGAAAGTTAGCCGTTTGACCTTCCCTGAGGCCAAACTGAGTAAAACTGTGAAAAAGATTAGCCTTATTTCCGCTGAAAGACCCCCCGGAAATGTCGTAGTGGTTGCCGTTGGGAGTAACAACTGTGTTAGTGCCGTCCGGTGCCGGGGTGATGGGTTGCGCGTTTGCCGAACCCATAGCCCCGGCACTCAGCCAGCCAACAATGAATAACCATCCGAGCAAATGTAGTTTGTTGGTTGTCATTGTGCTTAAATATTTTGTTTAAAGTGCGATCGTATTTATCAATAGTCCAGACACTTTTCAATCACCAACGGTAGAAGGCGGGTGAGAGCTTCCTCACTCTGTGAAATTTTAACGGTAGAATGTAGCTTTAGGTCGCTGCCCCAAAAATTGTGCGGACTATCGATCGATATCTCCTATTTTTACTACTAAAAACTATTCATGTCAATAGAATGGCAAGATTTTTTATTATCTAATAATTGGAATAGGGAAAAATGTATGTATTTAATTACTAGGATTTACGTAGGTAAGTCGGTGGGGAAAAACACAACTGTGTTAAAAAAGATAAATGAGGCTAAAACCCCAATCCCTCCTGTATTCTGTCTCCTGACTCCTGCCTCATCCCAACTACAAATATTTACGCCTTTCTACTTAGAAACTTTTTTTTATAGCACTCAGAAACCTGCCATAAAACTGGGTTTATTATTTCCACTTTCACTACTTCTCTGACACCCCACAAAAACGGATAACGGATACCGTGTGACGTACTTCTGTCTTGGAAAGCTCAAAATTTTAGACTCAAGTTCAAACTCCTAGATTCATCTGCCCTTGTAAGTCTCAAACTTGTACGCTCGCGTCTTGTGAGCGCGCGAAGTCGAAGCAAGTCGATGTAAGTCGAAGCATCTCAAATCGAAAAATGGAAAATCGACTCACGCCATTACCTTGAAAAACCGGGTTGATGCGTTCGGGACTGCTGGTAAAAATACGAAGCGGAATCCGATAATCAGGAGTAAAAAATCACTCAGTATATTAGTCAAAAATACGCAAGTATCGATCGCCTGTAGCCACCACTTGCTGAAAGCAGCAAAAAACACGCTCAAATCCCTACTCGCAGTCGCCTCCGCACTCTTCTGCACACCTTATAACAGCTTCCATCCCGCTTCGAGCGCTGGTCGAACAGCCGAGCTTCGATCGTAAACTTTATATTTTTTTGATTGACTTTACCAAAACTTTATAAAGCTGCTATCAAAAATATTCTGTATTTTTGATAGAACCTAATATTTGCAAGTATTACAGTTAGTTTGAGACTCTTGCGGATCAAAATAAATGTAGTAGGTTGGAAATGGAGATGCGATTAAAATCTTGCTGTTACAAATTCAAGTGTGGCACATGGAGTGTCAGTGAAAACTCTTAGAATTACAAACACTGATTTAATATCAGGACACACCTAAGTGATATCAGTCTGTAGAGTCACTGCTGTAAAGTTTCTTTTGCAGCTATGGCCATAGTCCTAAATATCGCATAAGGGGCGATCGTCTCTTCCCATCACGGGAAAAGTGCGTTTCCCGCCTTACTACCTAACAACATTGGAGGAATCAGGGTTATGACTACCTTAACGCTAGTCAAAAAAACATCTTTTACCATCGCCAGCTTGGCAACCACAATCTTGCTAAGCATCTGCGCGCCCGTCCAAGCTTTCATGTTTGGCACAAAGGGCATCCAATTCGATGAAGATACAAGCATAAACTTTACCTTCAACGAATCACACGGCAGTTACCAGTCCAGCTTGTGGGTAGCCCAAGCTCAGTCAGGAAACACAGGATACACCAACATCGCCAAACTGTTTTACGAGCTTCAACCCTCAGATAACGGCGCAGCCGATGAATCGAAGGGAAGCTTCGGCAACGCTGTCACATCGGACAACGGCTCCATCACCCAAACCTTCAAATTTTTGGGAAATCAAACTTATGCCCTGCTGCTGTGGAGTGACAGCGGCACGGGCAAACCATTCGAGCAGTATGTCTCCTCAAGCACCTTCATGAACAGCCCCGACTGGTTTGCCGCCAACACCCAGTTTCGGAGAGATGACTGTGTGCTCACGGGCTGTCAGCAAGCGGTATTTGGGGACTTTAAGCTCGACTACAACTCCAGCGACTCATTTATCAACGTCAACGGCGGTAAAGGCCCAGAGCAATATTCATTGCTGACATTGGCCCAACTGGCTCAGGGCGCAAAAATCTCCTTCGACGATGCTGGAGGAGGAAACGACGCTGACTTCCAAGACTTCATCATTTCAGCCGAGGTAGCTCCCGAACCAGTCACGATGTTCGGCACTATACTGGGGCTCGGGGCTTTGGCTGCGGCTCGCGGGAAAAAAAAGCGACAGCAGCAACCAGAAAAATGACTTTTAACCAGCCCAGACAAATCTAAATAGTGAGTCTGTTCAGTGGTACTGTGAGAAATAGCATTTCTAAATGTTAAGACTTTTTCCACAACGGGAAAAATAGCATCCTAACAAAGGCACTATTCATGGTATCCACCGCAACAAAAACGAACGTAGGCTACATCACCCAAATCATCGGGCCAGTTGTAGACGTCAAATTCCCAGGCGGCAAACTGCCCCAAATCTATAACGCTCTCACGATTTCCGGCAAAAACGAAGCAGGTCAAGACGTTGCCGTTACCTGCGAAGTTCAGCAACTGCTCGGAGACAGCCAAGTGCGCGCAGTTTCCATGAGTACCACCGACGGCTTGGTGCGCGGCATGGAAGTAGTAGATACCGGGGAATCGATCCAAGTTCCCGTCGGACTCCCAACTCTCGGCCGCATTTTTAACGTCATCGGTGAACCGGTAGACAACCTCGGCCCGGTCAATACTTCCGAAAGTATGCCCATTCACCGCCAGCCGCCGGCTTTCACCGAACTGGAAACCAAGCCTTCGGTGTTTGAAACCGGGATCAAGGTGATCGACCTCCTGGCTCCCTACCGCCGCGGCGGCAAAATCGGTTTGTTCGGCGGCGCAGGCGTCGGCAAAACCGTGATTATGATGGAACTCGTGAACAACATCGCCAAAGCTCACGGTGGCGTGTCCGTGTTCGGCGGTGTGGGCGAACGCACCCGCGAAGGTAATGACCTCTACAAGGAAATGATCGAGTCGGGGGTTATTGACGAAGAAGACCGCACCAAGTCAAAAATTGCTTTGGTTTACGGTCAAATGAACGAGCCACCTGGTGCTCGGATGCGCGTGGGCCTGTCAGCTCTGGCGATGGCCGAATACTTCCGCGATGTCAGCAAGCAGGACGTTCTCCTATTTATTGACAATATCTTCCGGTTCGTGCAAGCGGGCTCTGAGGTATCGGCTCTGTTGGGTCGGATGCCTTCGGCTGTGGGATATCAGCCGACTCTCGGTACAGACATGGGCGACTTGCAAGAACGGATTACTTCGACTACTGAAGGTTCGATTACTTCGGTTCAAGCTGTGTACGTACCTGCGGATGACTTGACTGACCCCGCTCCGGCTACGACTTTTGCTCACTTGGACGCTACAACTGTGTTGTCTCGCGGTTTGGCTGCTAAGGGTATTTATCCGGCTGTTGACCCGCTGGATTCTACCTCTACAATGTTGCAAGTTAGCGTAGTCGGCGAAGAACACTACGGTGTGGCGCGTCAGGTGCAGTCTACTCTGCAGCGCTACAAGGAATTGCAAGATATTATTGCGATTTTGGGTTTGGACGAGCTGTCGGAAGATGACCGCTTGACTGTTTCTCGCGCTCGCAAAATTGAACGCTTCTTGTCTCAACCGTTCTTTGTGGCGGAAGTGTTCACTGGTTCCCCCGGTAAGTACGTCAAGCTGGCTGATACCATTAAGGGCTTCCAAATGATTTTGGGTGGTGAACTTGATGAGCTGCCGGAACAAGCTTTCTATTTGGTTGGCGATATCAATGAGGCGATCGCCAAAGCTGAAAAAATGAAAGCTGAGGCTAAGTAATTTTAGTCATCAGTCAGTAGTCATTAGTCAGTTGTCATTAGTCAAGTAGTCAGTAGTCAGTAGTTATTTGTTATTTGTTATTGGTTATTGGTAACAACTGACAACTGGCAACTGGCAACTGACAACTGGCAACTGACAACTGACAACTGACAACTGCCAACTGCCAACTGACAACTGATACTTTATGACATTAACTGTGCGCGTAGTGGCCCCAGACAAAACTGTTTGGGATTCTAATGCTGAAGAAGTAATTTTGCCGAGTACCACAGGCCAATTGGGTATTTTGAGCGGTCACGCTCCGATGTTGACTGCTTTGGATACCGGAGTGATGCGCGTCCGTCCCGGTAAGGAATGGGTGTCTATTGCTCTGATGGGCGGCTTTGCAGAAATCCAAGAAAACCAGGTTACTATTCTGGTCAACGGCGCTGAAAAAGGCGAAACGATCGACAAAGAAGATGCTCGCAAGGCTTACACCGAAGCAGAAGCTCGTTTGGAAAAGTCGGCTAGCGGCAATTTGCAAGAGCAAATTCAAGCTAAGCAAGCAATCAAACGCGCGCGAGCTCGTTTCCAAGCTGCCGGCGGTACGCTCTAGCGCGCGGGTAGGAACACGGCTTTTGTAGTAGGGACACAACAATGTTGTGTCCCTGCTGTTTTTCTAAGTTTTTTCCCTGCAGCCTGAGCTAAACTCCAGCCTCTAACAATAGCGATTGCATTGTTTCCCAAGATAACCCTTGCTGAAGATAGCGGGGGTTATTTGGATTGTACGGACTCTCCACGCGATCGACACTCACAATTTTTGCTTCCTCCGGTAAAACAGGAACCTCTGGATCGAAAGCAGTCGATCGCACCAGGGAGCTAGAAAAGCCTTTAAAAATAGCAATTTCGTCAAATTCGCCGTCAATTTCGGCCTGGACGATTAAAACTTCATCAGGTCTTTTTACCGTGTACTGTTCCAAGCGGCGATCCCTAGAGTCAGCCATAGCACCTATCACTTTACACAAATTAGCTATAATATAGCTTAATTTTGCGGCTAATTTCAGGGACACACCGCCAAAATTTTATTTTTAACTCGACATTTTTTAACAGCATGAAGTAAGCGGACACAATATAAATAGGATTAAAAAAATCGAGATTTTTTTAATCCTGCCAAACTACTTATAAGATAGTTCATGACCCACACAAAGAATAAATTTCAACTATCATATTTCAGTAAAAAAAATCTTAACAGGTGCTTCCCTTGGGGATATTCACTGCTATTTATGCTAGTTGTTTGCGTGACTTTAAGTGTGGTAAGTTGCAAGTCAGAAGTCATAAATAACTCTACAGCAAAAACCCAAAATGCACCTTCAAACTTAACAAGAGTTGTCAGAATCGGCCATCAGCGTTTCGGAGCGCTGTTTTATCTCAAAGCTAAAGGCTCTTTGGAAACCCGTTTAGCAGAAATTGGGTGGTCTGTAGAATGGACGGAATTTGCCGCAGGGCCACCAATTTTAGCAGCAATAGGAAAAGGAAACATCGATCTCGGTTATGCAGGAGTGGCACCGCCAATTTTTGCTCAATCAGACGGCGTACCTTTTGTTTATATTGCTAATGATTCAGCTTTACCGGGAAGCATTGGTATCGTAGTTCCTCAAGATTCTCCTATTCGGACTTTGGCGGATCTCAAAGGTAAGAAAATAGCAGCAACTAAGAAAACGGCCGGTCACTATTTGTTAATTCGGGCCTTAACTCAAGGTGGCTTGCAGTTAAAAGATGCCGAATTGGTCGATTTGCCGCCGGCAAAAGCTCGGGAAGCATTTGTGAGAGGCGAGGTTGATGCTTGGGCGATTTGGCAGCCGTTTCTCGCTCAGTTACAGGAAACTATGCCTGTTAATTTCTTGACTGACAGCGACGGGCTGATGAATGACAGAAACTTCTATTTGGCAAGTCGCTCTTTTGCTAGCGACTTTCCCGATATTGTTAAAATAGTCATGGGAGAAACGCGAAAAATGGCTGTTTGGATAACTAGGAATCCCGAACGAGCAGCGAGATTTATCAGCGCTCGAAGGGGAATGAAAAGAACAACAGCTAGAATATTAACTAAAAGTCGGAGCTACGATTTGCTGCCAATTCAAGATAGCGCTGTTGAGGAACAGCAGCGGATTTCTGAGATTTTCTTTCGCTTGGGACTACTTCCCGATCGCATTTGGATTGAAGATGTTATCTGGAAACAAAGATTAGATCTATAAAACCAGAAGTTAGGCAAAGGTATCGATAAATCAAAGGCGGCGATTTATCAAGTATGAAAAATGAAATTAGGTGTATCCTATAGAGTGAGTTCAAACTGTTAACTGGCAAAATCAAATGTCCTCAATTGCCAATCAACTGCGTTACGGTTTTGTCTCGATTGTTGTAGCTAGCGTATTGATGGCGGGAAGTACCTTAGCTTACCTCAGCTTTCGGGAACAGATAAAACAGACAAAACAACTTCAGTTCGAGCGATCGCAAGCTGCTGCTGTCCAAATTAGCGCTTATCTGGATAACTTGCAGCGCCAACTCAATTATTTGTCAGAATTGCGCGGTTTAACAGAATTTAATGCTGAAACTCAGCGCAGTATTCTCGAAGGATTGGTGAACAGCAACAGCGCCTACGAAGTGGCGGGGATTTTCAACAGTCAAGGTCAAGTCGTACAGGCAATTTCGCCTTACGAACCATTTTCTATTTCTAGCTTGAGTTTGGCAGGTATTTCGGCAGATTCACCGATATTTTGGCGGACATTTAGGCAAGCTCAAAACTATGTTAGTCCAGTAGATGTCGATCTCAAAACAGCAGTAAATGTTGTTAATTTAGCAGTGCCGATTCGCGATAGTAAAAATAGAATTGCTGGAGTATTGTTTGCCAGAGTTAGTCTAAATTTTTTAATTCAAATTGTTGCCAGATCGCAAGTAGGAAAAACGGGATATAGCTATGTTTTAGATAACAGATCGGTGGTGATTTCGGAAACGGGAAGCAAGATTAATCCGTATTTACTGGAAGATTTGAGCGGGCGATCGTTTGTGGGAAAGTTATTCAAATTAGCTTTGGCTTCGGGGATGCAATCTCCGATAGTTTATCGAGGCTGGCGCGGGGAAGAAGTCATGGGTACGGGGGCGATCGTCCGCCAGGTGCAGTGGATGGTGGTGGTAGAGCTACCTACAGCCGAAGCTTATGCTCCCCTGCGATCGCTCGTAGGTGTCATGGGTGCAGTTACAATCGCCAGCGCCCTCGCCGCTGCGGGCTTGGGACTTGCTTTTGCTCGATCGATCGCAAATCCCTTGAAAGCCCTCACATCCGCAGCTACTAAAATGACTAGCGGAATGTTGGAAACTCGGGTAGATATTGTGGCATCTAACGAACTAGGAAAATTAGCTGATGCTTTCAACAGCATGGCCAGTCAATTGCAAGTATCTTTTACAAAACTAGAGGATCAAAATGCCCAATTGCAGCGACTAGATCAACTAAAAGACGAATTTTTAGCCAACACTTCTCACGAACTCCGCACTCCACTTAACGGCATTATCGGTTTAACAGAATCTTTAATCGACGGCGCTACAGGACAATTGCCAGAACCGACTATTTCCAATCTAGAAATTATTGCATCTAGCGGCAGAAGACTGTCCAATCTAATCAACGACATTCTTGATTTCTCGAAGCTGAGACACAAAAACATTGAACTGCAAATCAAGCCCGTCGGCATCCGAGAAATTGTCGATATCGTAATGACTCTTTCTCAACCGCTAATTGGCACAAAAAACTTGCAGTTGATTAATTCAGTTAGTCCCGACATTCCCCTAGTGGATGCCGATGAAAATCGGCTGCAACAAATTCTGTATAACTTAATCGGAAATGCGATTAAATTTACCGACACTGGTACTGTAGAAATTTCGGCAAATGCCATATCTTTGAATTTGCCGGATTTTTTTGAGCGAGAAAGTTCTGTTACCAGCCAGCTTCAATCTTTAATTGTCAGATCAAAACTGCAAATTACTGTATCCGATAGCGGGATTGGCATTGCTGAAGATAAATTAGAACGCATTTTTGAACTTTTTGAACAAGCAGACGGTTCCACTGCTAGAGAATACGGAGGTAGCGGTTTAGGTTTGGCAATTACCAAGCAGTTAGTCGAGCTGCACGGCGGCGAAATTAACGTATCTTCAGAACTCGGTATTGGTTCGCAGTTTACTTTTAGTTTGCCAGTTTCTCAAAATCAGTATATCGATAACCAGCAGTTGCCAGATACGGTGCAGCAGTGTTTGGTTTCTACAACTAACGAGCGGAATTTAATAACAAATGAAGCTGCAGAAATAAGTTTTAATAATAACAGTTGCATTGAGGGTCGATTCCGGCAAGAAAACACTCTGGTTAAAATCTTAATTGTAGATGACGAACCTGTGAATATTCAGGTATTGGTTAACTATTTACTTCGGGAAAACTATGCCATCGCCGAAGCTAGCAGCGGTAAAGAAGCTTTAGCTCTTGTAGACACAGGCTACAAGCCAGATTTAATCTTGCTAGATATCATGATGCCGCGGATGACTGGTTACGAAGTTTGCGAGAAAATACGGGAGAAATTCACGGCGATCGAAGTGCCAATCGTGATGCTAACAGCCAAAAATCAAGTATCTGATTTAGTGCAAGGTTTTAATGCAGGAGCCAATGATTTTTTAACTAAACCCTTTGTAAAAAATGAATTGTTAGCCAGAATTAAAACCCATATCCGTCTGGCCAAAATCAATGCAGCTTACGGTAGATTTGTTCCCCACGACTTTCTGCGTTTTTTGGGACACGAAAGTATTGTTGATGTCGAACTAGGCGATCAAATTCAGAAGGAAATGACTGTTTTATTTTCTGATATTCGCTCTTTTACGACTATCTCCGAAGCGATGACTCCCCAAGAAAATTTTAATTTTATCAACAGCTACCTCAGCCGAGTGAGTCCGGTTATTCGCGCTCACCAAGGTTTTATTGATAAATATATCGGCGATGCGATTATGGCGCTATTTCCTGAGTCTGCAGATGATGCTGTTCGGGCGGCGGTGGAAATGCAGAAACAAGTGATTATTTATAACCAGCACCGACAACTAAGCAATTACGCACCGATCGCGATCGGCATCGGTTTGCACGCGGGTACTTTAATGCTGGGTACGATTGGCGAGCAAGAACGGATGGAAAGTACGGTGATTGCTGATGCGGTGAATCTCGCTTCTCGTTTGGAAGGATTGACTAAGGTTTACGGCTCGGGAATTCTAGTTACTGAGTCAATTTTAGAGCGTTTGGGCGATCGAGAACAATATCTGTACCGATTTGTCGATCGCGTCACAGTCAAAGGTAAAAAATCAGTGGTGTCGGTGTTTGAAATTTATGATGCAGAAACACAACAAAGCATGGAACTAAAACAGGAAACTGCGGCAGCCTTTGAAAAAGGTTTGGAGCTTTATTTTGAGCAAAATTTTACTAAAGCGCAAAAAATATTCAAGAAAATTTGCGAAATAAATCCTCAAGATAAGTTAGCAGCAATCTACTGCCAGCGTTCTCTAAAAAATCGGATGTATGGTGTGCCAGAAGGATGGTCGGGGATAGAAGTTTTGGATGAAAAGTAGTAAAACTATCATGAAGCTGAGGGCAGAAATTTTTATATTTTTATCTGGTTTTTTGTACCGGGTCTCGGTCATAATACATTCAGGTCAAAGTATTCGGATATAAAATTGGGAATTTTCCTGGAAGATAGGCTGTTAGCGCTGCTTTTGACTTCAAACTCGAATCTCCTGCTGAAAGCTATGTGAGAAATCAACCGGGTTAATCTGAAAAGTCATAGGTTTGACAACTATTCAGGAATACACCAAGAATCTGTCGTTCGTTGCGTAACTTTTATTCAAGGATAGAATGGTTTACAATACTTAATAGCGAAGCAGATTCCCTCCGATTATTAACTGTGTCTTTCAAGCTAAATTAATATTATGCCAACTCTTTATATCAAGCGCTTAGTTGCCAAAATTTCAGGAAAATCGACCCTACAAACGGTGCTGATAGTTCCGTTTGTCTTGCAAGTATTTGCAGCGGTGGGAATTGTCGGATATTTATCATTTAAGAACTCTCAAAGAGCAGTAAACGACCTTGCCGATCAGTTGATGGGGGAGGTGAGCAATCGCATTGAGCAAAATTTGGTAACTTATTTACAAACTCCCCACCAAATCAATCAAAGCAAGCTGGATGCGGTGAAACTGGGTTTTGTTAATATGCAAGATTTGTTAGCTTGGGAAAAGTATCTGTGGCGGCAAGTACAGTTGTATCCTTATATTAATTTTACGTCGATCGCCAATCGAGATGGAGAATACCGCACTGGCGAAAAGACATCGGATGGAACTTTATTGATTAACGCATCCGGGCCCTCTACAAATTTTGATTTTTATTCCTACAATACTAATGATTCGGGCGATCGCACGACAGTAGCAGCCAACGTCAAAAACTTCGACATCCGACAGCATCCTTCCTACACCTATGCGGCTCTAACAGCAAAACCAACTTGGAGTTCAGTTTATATATCCTTCCTAGAACCCACATTGATCCTTAGCGCTTTGCAACCTGTTTACAACAGCCAGAAACAGCTAGAAGGAGTATTAATTGCTGCTTTGCGTCTCGACAGTATCGGTCAATTTTTAAACAGCCTCAAAATAGGTAAATCCGGTCAAACTTTTATTATCGAAAGAAACGGCACGCTGCTGGCAACTTCCACGCCGGAACAACCTTTCCGCACCCAAAACGGTAAAAAAGAACTGTTTAAAGTCACAGAAAGCAGCGATCCAGTCACACAAAATACAGCTAAATATTTAGAAACACACTTTCAAAACTTGCGCCAAATCACCAAATCGCAGCAACTAAGTTTTGAAATAAACGGCAAGCCACAATTTTTAAAAGTCCTGCCATTCCAAGATGGCAAAAGTTTAGATTGGCTGATTGTCGTCGTAGTTCCCGAAGCCGACTTTATGGAACAAATTCATGCCGGAAACAGAACTACAATATTGCTATGTCTGGTCGCATTAGTGATGGCTACTATGATAGGACTTATCACTTCTCGGTGGATTAGCCAACCTATTTTAAAATTAAAAGATGCAGCAATAGCGTTGTCTGAAGGACAATTTGATAAAACAGTCAAACTAGATCGCTCCGACGAGTTAGGCATACTTGCCGCTGCTTTTAACAGCATGGCAGCACAACTGCAAGCATCTTTTACGGCGTTAGAAACTAAAAATAGCGAATTGCAGCGACTGGACAAACTGAAAGACGAATTCTTAGCAAATACTTCCCACGAACTCCGCACTCCACTCAACGGCATTATTGGGATTGCAGAATCTTTAATAGACGGTGCTACCGGAAAACTTCCAGACTCAACAAATTTTAACTTAGGTTTGATTTCAGCTTCGGGAAAAAGATTGTCTACCTTAATTAACGATATTTTAGATTTTTCTCAGCTAAAACACAAAACCATAGAACTGCAAATTAAATCCGTTGGTGTGAGAGAAATAGTCTCTGTAATTATTACCTTATCTCAGCCCTTAGCAAATCAAAAAAACTTACAGTTGATTAATTCAATCGATCCCAAATTGCCGCCCATAGCAGCCGACGAAAATCGGTTAGAGCAAATCCTTTACAACTTAATCGGCAATGCGATTAAATTTACCGAAAATGGCACAGTTGAAATTTCAGCAGAATTAGTAACTTGCAACGAACAATCACCGCTTAATTCCCAATTAGCCATTACTGTATCCGACACCGGCATTGGCATCCCCGAAGATAAATTAGAGCGAATTTTTGAATCCTTTGAACAAGCTGATGGTTCCACTGCTAGAGAATATGGCGGCACTGGTTTAGGGTTAGCTGTGGCCAAGCAATTAGTGGAATTGCACGGAGGTAAAATTTGTGTATCTTCCACTGTAGGCATCGGTTCCCAATTTATCTTTACTTTGCCCGTATCTGAGAGTCAGCCGGAATTTAGCAGCAAACAGCCGCCTTTAATCCAGGAATCTCGCAGTTTAACAACTCCTGAATTAGCCCAGCAATCATCTATCATAAATTCTGGCTTGTCAGCCAATAGCAACTTCCCAGAAAATCAAAGAATAAAAATTTTGGTAGTCGATGATGAACCCATTAATATTCAGGTTATAACTAATAATCTTTCTTTAGAAAACTACGCCATCACTCAAGCTAGCAACGGCTTAGAAGCTTTAAATCTGATTAAATCAGGATTTAAGCCAGACTTAATTTTACTGGACGTAATGATGCCGCAGATGACGGGTTATGAAGTCTGCAGGGAAGTTCGCAAAAAATACTCGCCTTTAGAAATGCCGATTCTGATGCTGACCGCAAAAAATCAAACTGCCGACTTGGTAGAAGCTTTTAATTTAGAAGCCAATGATTATGTAACTAAACCTTTTATCAAAAAGGAGTTGTTGGCGAGAATTAATACGCAAATTCGTTTGGCAAAGCTGAATGCAGCTTACGGCCGGTTTGTGCCACAAGATTTTCTGAGTTTGCTGGAAAAACCGAGTATTATTGAAGTAAAATTAGGCGACAATCAGGAAAGAGATATGACAGTGCTGTTTGCTGATATTCGCTCGTTTACGTCGCTTTCAGAAATGATGACACCGCCAGAAAACTTTGCATTTATTAATAGTTATTTAGGAAAGGTTAGCCCTGCAATCAGGCAAAATAATGGGTTTATTGACAAATATATTGGAGATGCAGTCATGGCTTTATTTTCTATATCTCCTGACGATGGTATACGAGCAGCAATTGATATGCAAAAAGAAGTGAATATTTTTAACCAGGAGCGCGAAAAAAAGGGCTTGTTTCCGATCGCGATCGGCATTGGTTTGCACGCGGGAAATTTGATGCTGGGGACAATTGGCGAGCGAGAACGGATGGAAAGTACGGTGATTGCTGATGCGGTGAATCTCGCGTCTCGTTTGGAAGGATTGACTAAAATTTACGGCGCAAGAATTCTAGTTAGCGGTGCAATTATCGATCGCCTAGAGGAGCCTGAAAAATATAAGTACCGATTTGTCGATCGCGTAACGGTGAAAGGAAAAACCAATGCTGTGTCAGTGTTTGAAATTTATGATACAGAAACAGAGAAAAGCATTGTACTCAAGCAGCAAACTGCGGATTTTTTTCAAGAAGCTCTCAATTTTTACTACCAGCAAAAATTTGTTGCTGCCCAAAAAATATTTGAGAATATTTTGCAAATCAATCCTGACGATCGGGTAGCAATGCTGTATTTTAAACGCTCTCGCAAATATCGAATGTATGGAGCGCCGGATGGGTGGTCTGGGGTGGAAATTTCGAGGGAAAAATAGGGTGTTTTTTGAAGTCATTAGTCATTAGTCATTAGTCATTAGTCATTAGTCATTAGTCATTAGTCATTAGTCATTATTCATTATTCATTATTCATTAGTGCTGTCCCCGCCGAGCTTTCCGTCCAATGTCATCAGGAAGAAGGAAGAAGGCTATAAGGGCTTCGCTCAGGGTGAAGAGAAGGAAGAGGGTAGAGGACAGACTTGATTCAACATTCCTCGATGCAGAACCTAATTATGTGAATTTCCAGGACATAATTGTGCAGCACGGATTATTAGCATGAGCTACAATGCTTTTTATCAGGGAAATTGTCGCATTTGGTTTGGTGATTTCGATCGCATTACCGATCCAGCGTCGCTAATTTCGACTCAATTCGCGATCGGCAATTAGCTGGAACTATTATTAATTACGCTCAAAAGCAAGAATCAGCCGATTTGTGCAGTTTCTCTGAGAACCCAGGCGATTTACTATGTTATTGAAAAGTATTAGCAGATCGATCGCAAAATTTTACAGCAGCGTGCCCCTCCGTTTAGCGCTGACAGTGCCATTTGTCCTGCAAACTGTCGGCGCAGTCAGCCTAGTAGGATATTTGTCTTTCATCAACGGACAAAAAGCCGTTCAAGAATTGGTTAATAGCTTGCAGGCAGAAATTAGCGATCGCATCCAAGAGCACCTCACAAATTACTTAGAAAAACCTCACACCATCACCCGACTCAATGCAGGTGCAGCGCAACTCGGCAAGCTGCATCCAGCAGATTTGCAAGCAACACAGCACTACTTTTGGCACGAGATGCAAATATTATCCTCGGTGCGAGAAATTTATTTAGGCAGCAAGCAAGGTGAATATATCGGAGTTCGTAGAGAAGCATCAGGACAATTAATTGCGAAAATGACAGAAAACTTTCCTAGGCGTTCTTTCTATACTTTAGATAACCGAGGCAATCCCACTACTTTATTGAGTTACGAACCAAACTACGACCCGCGAAATCGTCCTTGGTACATCAGTGCAACCGCAGCAAATAAATTAGTTTGGACAGACATTTATACGTTTTTTCATGGAGATTTGGGAATCACAGCGGCTCAGCCTTGCTATGACGAGCGAGGTGAGTTTGTTGGAGTAATGGCAGTTGACATGATTTTGAGCCAGATTGGGAACTTTTTGGCAAACATGAAAATTAGCCGATCGGGTCAAACTTTCATTATGGAGCGATCGGGCGCTTTAGTGGGAAGTTCGACAAGCGAAAAACCCTACACCCTCGACCCTGACGGCAAAGCTCGACGATTGCTAGCAATTGATAGCAAAAATACGTTAACTAACGCCACAGCTAAACACATCATTAGTAATTTCAATTTAAGCCAAGTTGAGCCGCCTCAAAAACTAGAATTTCAACTCGAAAATCAGCGGCATTTTGTGCAGATATTGCCGTACAAAGACCCCAGCGGCATTGATTGGTTAGTAGTGATAGTGATTCCAGAAAACGATTTTATGGAAAAAATCAATGCTAGCACTGCTACCACTATTTTACTCTGCATGGCAGCGCTAATAGTAGCAACAATTATTGGTATTTTTACGGCTAGATCGATCGCGCGCCCAATTCTCGGTTTAAACGCAGCAGCCAAAAATATCGCCCGAGGAGAATGGGATCGGAAACTAGAGTTCGATCGCGCCGACGAAGTAGGCCAACTCGCCAAATCCTTCACCAGCATGGTATCTCAATTGCAAACATCCTTCACCGCCCTCGAAAATAAAAATCAAGAATTGCAACAATTCGACAAACTAAAAGACGAATTTTTAGCCAACACCTCCCACGAATTCCGAACTCCCCTCAACGGAATGATTGGTATTGCCGAATCAATGATTGACGGCGCAGCCGGAACTTTATCAGAAATTCAGCAGCACAACCTCTCAATGATTGTTAGCAGCGGCAGGCGGCTCAACGAACTTGTTGACAATATTCTCGACTTTGCTCAACTCAAAAATCACAAACTAGAATTGCAGTTTCGCAGTGTAGGAATTAAGTCAATTGTCGAAGTTGTACTAACTGTAAGCAAATTTTTAATCGGTACTAAAAACTTGCAGTTAATTAACCATATTCCTGCGGATTTGCCGTTGGCTTGGGCTGACGAAAATCGCTTGCAACAAATCCTTTACAACTTAATTGGCAATGCGATCAAATTCACCGATAGCGGCACTGTAGAAATATCAGCAGAAATTGTAGCCACCGACGGCAAAAAATTCCTCCCAGTGCCCGCGTCAAATCGCCCGCCGCCAGGCCAGAATTTTCATATAGCTGTCACCGTTTCCGATAGTGGAATTGGCATTCCGGGCGATCGGCTCGATCGCATTTTTGAGCCATTTGAACAAGGCGACGGTTCCACAGTCAGGCAATACGGAGGAACAGGTTTAGGTTTAACAATATCCAAACAATTTGTCGAACTCCACGGGGGTAAAATCTACGCAGCATCGAAAGTCGGCATCGGTTCCCGCTTCACCTTTACCCTGCCTGTTTCTACCGAAAGAATTTATCCTAACCAAGCAGCAACCAACCAGCAAGCCGCCACCAAAACCAACGATTTTAAATTACCAAATAAGATATATAAAAGTTATTTTTCCTGCGATTTAAATTTTCATCAAACGGCTTTAAATTCCCCAGCCCAAACCGCTGCGCTGTTAGAATTCAAACAATTTAAAATTATGATAGTTGACGACGATCCGATCAACCTGCAAGTTTTAAACAATCATCTTTCTCTGGAAAATTACAGCGTTATTCAGGCAGCAGACGGCGAACAAGCTTTATCGCTCATCGAAGGCGGACAGCATTTTGACTTGATCGTTCTCGACATCATGATGCCCAGAATGTCTGGTTATGAAGTCTGCGCCAAACTCAGGGAAAAATATCCCTCCCACGAGTTGCCAGTAGTGATGTTAACGGCGAAAAATCAAGTGTCAGATTTAATCATAGGATTTCAATTCGGTGCTAACGACTATCTAACCAAACCTTTCTCGAAAGACGAACTTTTAACCAGAATTAAGTCTCACATCAACTTATCGCAAACTAACAGCGCCTACGGGCGATTTTTCCCCGATGCTTTCTTAGAATTTTTGAAAAAAGAAAGTATTGTGGATATCGAATTAGGCAATTATGTCAGCAAAGAAATGGCAGTCATGTTTAGTGATATTCGCTCTTTTACCTCGCTTTCTGAAACTATGACACCACAGCAAAACTTTGACTTTGTTAATGCTTACTTGCGAGAAGTCAGTCCAAAAATTAGAGAGAATCACGGCTTTATTGTCAAGTATTTAGGAGATGGAATGATGGCAGTTTTTCCCAACGGTGCTGACGATGCACTCAAAGGTGGAATTGCTAAACTGCAACAAGTTCACAAATATAATGTCTATCGGCTTCGCAGCGGATATCAACCGATTCAAGTAGGTGTAGGAGTGCATTTCGGTCAGATGATGGTGGGGATAGTCGGAGAAGCACAGAGAATGCAGGGAGATGCTTTTTCCGATCATGTCAATTTAGCCTCTCGTTTGGAAAGTCTCACTAAATTATATGGAGTATCGTTAATAATTTCTGATAAAGTTTTGGAAAATTTAACCGATCCCGAACAGTATCAAATCCGTTTTTTAGATAGAGTAATTGTCAAAGGCAAAAAAGATGCAATTTCTATCTATGAAGTCCTCGACGGAGAAACCGAGTTAGTCAGGGAAATCAAGTTACAAACTCAGCCGGATTTTGAACGGGGTTTAGAACATTATCGCCGTCACGAATTTAAGGCTGGTCAAATTTGTTTCGATCGAGTTTTAGCTGTTAATTCCGAAGACAAAACGGCTATCCTGTATTTAGAGCGACTCAACCATTTGATAAAAAATGGCGTTCCTGAAAATTGGTCTGGGGTTTGGACCTTAACTCAGAAATGATTTGGTAGTGTCGGTAGATAGTAGATTTGCGACTTTCAAACAACTGGAGAATTGAGTCTACGACAATTTTTATAACTATCGGGTTAAAATCGGTAATAAACTCATCTGCTTCGAGATTTTGCTTAAACAATTCCTTAGCTCGATCGCACTGATAGCGCATTTCGTCAAAGCCGATAATTTTTACTACAAACGTCGCCAGCGGGGAGTGTTCTAAATCGCTATTAGAATTGCTTTTAGCCCTACCATTTTCTAATAAATTTAATACTTCCGATTCTAAACTATTTTTAGGGTTATAAGGTTTCTCTATTTCTGGAAAAAAGCTTTCCAGGCGCACGCCTCCGACAGTTCTATCTGGAAGTTCTCCCATCATCATCGCCAGAGAAACGTCGATTCCCAAACTCGAAGAAAGAGCTTCTAGCAGGGCGATAGCAGCTAGTTTACAGCCCAAATAAAGCTTGGCAATTTCCAGATTGTATCTAGCAGTAGTTTCCCAGCGCTGATAGGTGCGATCGTCGGGACATCCCTCAAACTGCCGAAAAATCACCTCTGGCTGGAGATAACTCAGAAAACCCTCCATTTTCAGGATAGCAATTCGATAGTCGCGAACCGTGTAAAAACCGCAGCAGGTGAGGTTGTGATTGGTTTCCGGCAGTAAATTCCAGGTATTTGCCAAAAAATGGGCTGAACTCTGGTGAGAAAAACTGATTACATCCCGGTTAGAAATGCGTACAGCTTTTTTTATAGTTTCCCGCATTTCCTCGTCAGTCAAACTGAGGTTGAACAGGCTATTTATTGCTTGCAAGCGGTCGTAAAGACGCTGGCTGACTGTTACTCTTCCCTCGGCGGGGCGAAACGGAATTGTGGCTTCAATGCAGGCTGCAATTTGAAGCAATTGCTCGCGTTTGAGAAATGGTTCTAGAGCTTTTGCTGCTACCAAAGCGCTGAGAAATTCGTTTTGTCCTGAGAAGGGGTTGAGCACTTCTCCGGGTACAAAACCGAATACCTGCATTACCATCTCGAAGGTAGCATCTGCCGACAGTTCAGATTGCTCTCGAATTTGTAGCTGTTTGTTGACTTCTTTTGTTACCGGAGTGATGTAGTAGCTGACGTTAAAGTTAATACTGCGATCGACTTGTACGTAGACGATATCGTGAAATAAAGCGGCCAAAATCTCGATCGCGTCTTCTTTTCCCCCTACCTCAAAAATATGTTCGGGAGTGTGAAAAAAACGCCACGATCCTGTCATCGGCTGAACTATCAGTTCGGCAATCCGAGCGAGTTCAGTTGGTTCTACTTCTGCGTTTAGGCGGTCGATCGCCCAAATCAGCTTTTCTAAGCACTGTAAATATGCTTCTTTGCTATCCATCACAGTCTTTTCCAATAACATTGATGTCAGTCGATTTGAGATTTGAGATAATTCGACTTCGCCCTACAAGTTTGAGATTTACTTGCAACCGGAGCAGGAACTCTTCGTCTAAAATTTTTAGATATCCACAACAGGAGTACGTGGCACGGTATCAAATTTTGAGCGGTATCACGTCAGCCACCCTCTTGTTAGTTGAATTTTTCGTATATGCGGTTTTTTCGAGTAGGAACTTTTGACTTTTTTGTTGAAGATTTTAGCTGAAATGGAGGAGACCAATATTTGCTTTAAATCTACTTAATTTCCAGTAGCTGACCTCCCCTGTTTGCCAATTTTAATTAATACAAAGTATGACAGGTAAATTACATAAATTGCTAAACCTGTCATGCCCAACAATCCTAAAAATTGAGGTGTGAGATTAGGGTGAAACATCTGCTTGTACAGCCAAGGCGGGTCTAACCAAATACGGCAAAAAGGTTCGTCAATTACTTGAATTTGAGATTTAAAGGCACAGTTTAAGAAGGGAATTTGAGCTAGAGCGCCCAAACCGCTGAAAACAGTAATCGCCCACCGCCAAGCTGTAAAGGCGAGCTTCAAAGGTGATTGAGGCCGATCGGCAATTTCGTCGTTTAAATCCTGCCAGAACCACAGACAAGCAGGAATCAAGGCTCTCGCTATCACTGACGAGACAAAGCTCACAGGCAGAGCAGCCATCATCAGGTAAAGTGTAATTGCCAACAAACTGGCTACCCGCCAATAAATCACCAACAAACGGGCGATCGCATCAGCTTTGTCAAAAACAGCCCAAATCAGCACTACGAGCGGGATCGAAATTGTTAATAGCACAGACAAGCGGTAATCCATCCACACAAGTGGTTGAAACCAAGGCCCTGTGGCTGCCAATAAAAGACTTAACATCTTTGGGAAAATATACTCACTTATTTGTGACAAATTCTACTATACAAATGCTCAAAAGTCAGGGATAAGATAAGACGGCGGTTGAAACGAGGTTTACAAAAACTTTCGTTGGTGGCTCGACAGCTTCGCCGAACGTCCTCGGCATATCCCAAAATATAACGTAATTTTAACTATCCAGCCGGGAAGTCCCTCGGTATATTCATTCGGGATGAATCTTCGCGCAGCGCGAAGTACCCCGAATG